>NZ_JBHXQY010000093.1:0-25875 GCF_042716955.1 Nocardiopsis sp. NPDC058631
CGCCGGTTCCGGCGGGACCCTCCGTGCGTGCGGACGGCCCGCGCGTTCTCGTACGCGCGGACCGGAGACTGCGCTCAGGGCCGCTCCAGCGGCGTGAGCGGGAAGGTGACCTCGGTCATCTCCTCCGAGAGCGCCCACAGGCGCTTGGCGGCGCGCCCGTCCCAGGCGGCCTCGCTGCGGCTGGACAGCGCGGGGGCGCCGCGCGTACCGCCCAGGGCTTTGGGCCCGGCGTAGGCCGCGCCGGGCACGTCCTGGGTGGCGGCGAAGATGATGGGCAGGGCGCCGTGGGCGGCGCTCTGGGCGAAGACCCGGTTGCCCAGGAGAGCGATCCCCCGAAGGAGCGGGTTGGCGCCGTGGCTCTGGAGGTTGGTCGCCGCGTAGCCGGGGTGGGCCGCGGTGGACAGGACCGGGGATCCGGCCTCCTCCAGGCGCCGCTGGAGCTCCAGCGTGAACAGCAGGTTCGCGAGCTTGGACTGGTCGTAGGCCCGGTAGGGGGTGTAGCTCTGCTCCAGGTTGACGTCGTCGAAGTCGATGCCCGGCGCCCTGCGGTGCAGTCCCGACGAGACGGTGACCACGCGGCCGGTGATGTGCTCCAGGAGGAGGTTGGTGAGGGCGAAGTGACCGAGGTGGTTGGTGCCGAAATGGAGCTCGAAGCCGTCCTTGGTGGTCCCCTGGGCGACCGCCATGATGCCCGCGTTGTTGACCAGGAGGTGGAGGTCGCCCTCCCACCGGTCGGCGAACTCCCGCACGGAGGACAGGTCGGCGAGGTCGAGGCGGCGCACCTCGGTGTCGCCGCCGACGCTGTCCGCCGCGGCCCGTCCCCTGCCCTCGTCCCGCACGGCCATGACCACACGGGCACCCGCCGCGACCAGCATGCGCGTGGTCTCGATGCCCAGGCCGCTGTTGGCTCCGGTGACGACCGCAGTGCGGCCACTGAGGTCGGGGATGGTGACCGCTGTGGTGTCCATCTCGCCACGGTAGGCGAGCCCCTGACAAGTTGTCAATGACAACAATGAGGTGGTAGAGGCCCTCCGTTTATGCTGGGTGGCATGGCTGACCGCCCCTACCACCACGGAGATCTGCGCGCCGCCCTGATCGCCAGCGCCGAGCGCGCACTCGCCGAACGCGGTCCGTCCGCACTGTCCCTGCGCGAACTCGCCAGGGAGGCCGGTGTGAGCCACGCCGCCCCCGGCCGCCACTTCAAGGACAAGCAGGCCCTGCTCGACGCGCTGGCGCTCACCGGGTTCGACCGCCTCACCGGCCGCCTGGAACACGCCCTGGCCACCGCGGAGGACTCCTCCGCGCGCACCCGCGTCCTGGCCCTGGCCAGGACCTACGTGGGGTTCGCGATCGACAACGCGGCCCTGCTGGACCTGATGTACGCGCGCAAGCACGACTCCCGGGCCCCCGCGCAGCTGTCCGCCGCCGTGGAACGGCTGCTCGACACGGTGATGCGTCCCATCATCGACGGCCAGGCCGGGGGTGAGATCTCCGGGGGCGACCCCTGGCCGGTGGCGGTCACCGTGTCCGCCACCCTGCACGGTTTCGCCTCGCTCAAGGCCGCGACCTCTCCGGCGAAGGTCGAGGAGAGCCTCGCCGAGGTGGTCAGGGTCCTCTTCGGGGGCCTCACCCCGCGCTGACCCGGGACCGCGACCGGGACGGCCTCCGCGGAGGGTGAGTCGCGCTCCCGTCCGGTCAGTGGACCGACCGGAACCGTCGCGGGTGTGACGGGAGGAGGCGGGGCTGCGAACCCTTCCGGTCCCGCACTAGCCTGTGCGCATGCGGGAAGGCACACGCGAGACAGCGCTCCGGTGGGTGCGCCCGGCCGCAGGGGCCGCCCTGTGGACACTCCTCGGGGCGCTCACCGTCATCGAGCTGTTCGGCTCCCGTGACCGTCCCCCTCTGCTCGAAGCGTCTGCGCTGGTCCTCGCCCTGGCCGTCGCGGCCGCCCTGTCCCGTTCGCACCCGCTGACCGCCCTGGGCGTCATGCTCTCCGCCTCGGTCCTGCAAATGGCGGCGTCCGCGACCCTGCGGGTGGAGACCTTCGCCGTCACGCCGTGGCTGGCGCTGCTCCCGCTCGGTTTCCTTGCGGGCCTGCGCTCCGAGCGGGTACGGCCGGTGGCGGTCATGGCGGCGCTGGCGTGCACGTTCACCCTGGCCGCGTTCGTGTCGCTGGGTCTGGTGTCGGGCCACGACACACGGACCTTCCTGTCCGGGTTCGTGGACTGGCTGGGCGGAGCGCTGGCCATCGCCCTGACCACGCTCGCCCCGTTACTGCTCGGCCGCTACCTGCTGCTGCGAGGCCGCCTGTCGCGGGACGGCTGGGCCATCGCCGAGCGGATGGAGAGGGCCCGCGCCGCCGACGCCGACCGCGCCCGCCTGCGGGAGCGCGCCCGGATCGCCACGCGGATGCACGACTCCCTCGGGCACGACCTCGCACTGATCGCGGTGCGCGCCGCGGCCCTGGAGATGTCCGCACCCGAGGGCTCGGACCAGCGGAGCGCGGCCGGGGAGCTGCGCACGGCCGCGCACGAGGCCAACCTCCGGCTGCGGGAGGTCATCGGCGTGCTGCGCGAGGGCGAGGGCGGCGTGAGCGCGGAGCCGGTGGCCGCCCTGGTGCGGCGCGCCACCGACGCGGGCATGTCGATCCGGCTCCTGCGGGAGGGCACCGACCCGGACCCGGCGACCCCGGGCGGCGCGGCCGTGCACCGGGTCGTCCAGGAGTCGCTCACCAACGCGGCCAAGTACGCGCCGGGAGCCGAGGTGACCGTCCGGGTCGTCCGGAAGGGGTGCCTGACCCGGGTGTCCGTCCTCGACACGGGGCCGCCGGGCGACCTGTCCGCGCTCCCGGCCCGGCGGGGGTCGGACGGTTCGGGCCTGGCCGGGCTCCGCTCCCTGGTGGAGGGGCTCGGCGGCGGCCTCGACACCGGGCCCGCGCCGGAGGGCGCACCCGGCCGGGGGTTCTCCGTGCGGGCGAGCGTCCCGGACACCCCTCCCGGCCGGGGTTCCGGAGGTGGCGACCCCGCCGGGGACCCTTCCGGCCCCGGTGCGTCGGAGACGCGGCGCGCCCTCACCGAGGCCCGGGGCCGAGCCCGACAGCGGCTGGTGGCCGCCGTGGCCGTCCCCGTCGCCCTGGGGGCCGGGGCGGTCCTGGCGGGGTTCGCGCTGCTGTGGTGGATCGGAACGAGCAGTGTCCTGCCGCCGGAACGGTACGAGCGGATCTCGGTCGGCGACGACAGGGCCCTGGTCGAGCGGGAGCTGCCCCGCTTCGCGTACCCCCGGCAGTCGGTCGACAACCGGCCGCCAGACCCGGCCGGCTCCGAGTGCTCCTACTACCTGGTGCGCTACGAGAACGGGCTGCCTCCGGTCTACCGGCTGTGCTTCGCGGACGGCGTCCTCGTCTCCAAGGACGAGATCCGGCGCTTCGAGTGAGGACGGGGCCGCCAGTAGGGTGTCCGGGTGGACGCGACAGGCGGTGACCGCGACGCGGTCGGGGCAGGCCCGGATCTGAGGATCGTCCTCGCCGACGACGAGGCGATGATGCGCGCGGGCATCCGCGCGATCCTGTCCTCGGTGCCCGGTATCGAGGTGGTGGGCGAGGCCGCCGACGGTGCGGACGCCGTGGCGCTGGTCGCGGAGCACCGTCCCGACATCGCCCTGCTCGACGTGCAGATGCCCGGCACGGACGGGCTGGCGGCCACGGAAACGATCGTCGCGGAGCACCCCGGGACGGCGGTCGTCATCCTCACCACCTTCTCCGAGGACGCCTACATCAGCCGGGCCCTGGCGGCCGGTGCCGACGGGTTCGTCCTCAAGAGCGGCGACCCCCAGCAGCTGGTGGCGGGGTTGCGCGCGGTGGCGGACGGCGGTGCGTACCTGTCGCCGGAGGTGGCCCGGAGGGTGATCGACGCACTCGACGCCTCCGGCCCCCGCCTGTCCCGGGCCTCGGCCGCCCGCGAGCGGGTCGGGCGGCTCACCGCGCGCGAGCGCGAGGTGCTGGCGCTGGTCGGTGAGGGCTGCTCGAACGACGAGGCCGCCCGTCGCCTCGCCATCGCCCCCGGCACCGTGAAGGTGCACGTGGGGGCGATCCTCACGGGGCTCGGCGTCCGCAACCGGGTCCAGGCCGCCGTCCTCGCCCACGAGGCCGGTCTGGTGCGGGGGTACTGAGGGCACCGCCCCGCCCGCCTACCCCTTTGTGCCTACCCGGCCGCTGCCGTCCAGGCGATGTGCGCGGGGGCGCGGGAGGGCGACGATGCCGCACATGACCAGAACCGGTTCCACCGCGAGGAAGCGCTTGCTCGCCTACGGGTCCGCCGCGCTCGTCCTCGCCGCGACGTTCTCCGCTCCCGCCGCGATCACCGCCGCCACCGACCCGGGGAGCGTGGTCCTCACACCTCCCGAGCCCACCGGCCCGCACACGGTCGGCCGTACCGAACTGCACCTCCTCGACCCGGGCCGGGGCCACCCGTGGGTGGAGGGCGCCGACGACCGGGACCTGACGGTGAGCGTCTGGTACCCGGCCGAGGACGGCGGGGAGGAACACGCCCCCTACGTGACCAGGTCGCTCCGCGGTCCGCTGCGGAGCCAGCTGGAGCAGCTCGGGCTGCACCGCGACACGGTGGACTTCGAGAGTTCCCGGACCAACGCCCTGCTGGACGCGGACGCCGCGGCAGGGGCGGGCCCGTTCCCCGTCGTGCTCTTCTCCCCCGGGTTCAGGATGACCCGGTTCCTCAACACCTCGAACGCCGAGGAGCTCGCCTCCCACGGCTACGCGGTGGTGTCCGTGGACCACACCTACGAGACGCCCGCCGTCGACCTCCCGGACGGCCGCGTCATCCGCACTCGCGTCCCCGACACCGGAACGGCCACATACCAGGAGGCCATCGCGGTCCGCACGGAGGACATCCGCTTCGTCCTGGACCAGGTGGCCGAGCTGGCCGGGGGAGGCAACCCCGATGTGAACGGCCGCACCCTGCCCGCCGGCCTGGTCGGGGCCCTCGACCTGGACGCCGTGGGCATGTTCGGCCACTCCGCCGGAGGTCTCACCACGGCCGAGGCAATGCTGGTCGACGACCGGATCGACGCGGGCATCGACCTCGACGGCACCCTCGCCTACCACACGGGCGACGGGGTGTGGGCCGACTCCACCCTGGAGGGGGCGGACCGGCCGTTCGCGATCCTCGGCGCCGGGCTGTCGGGGATACGGCGGCTGCCGCACAACAGCGAGTACAACGAGGCCTTCCAGAGGTTCGTGCAGGCGTCGTCCGCGCCCGTCCTGGAGCTGTACACGGCCGACGCCGAGCACATGGGCTACACGGACCACCAGTGGATCCTCCCCGCGATCGCCGGGGTCCACCGTCCGGACTCGAACGCGTGGCACGAGGCGACCGGGACGGCGCTCGGCCCGATCGACCCAGGGGAGTCGGTGCGGACCCAGCGCGCCTACATCACGGCGTTCTTCGACGCCCACCTGCTGGGGGAGGACGCCCCTCTGCTCGACGGGCCCTCCGCCGACTTCCCTGCGGTGGAGTTCGTCGAACAGCCCTGAGCCGCTCACGCCCCGGGCCCGCGCGGGCCCGGGGTCCGCCCCCTCCGCCGCGCTCTCGTCCTTGCGGCGAGGTCGGGCGCACACATCGGCTACAAGGACGAGACCGTCCGGGCCAGGGCCCCTGACAGCACGCCGGCGACGTTTGCTGAACGTCGCGCATCGTCTTGCGAGAGATCGCCCGGACAGCCGCTCGCCGACCCGGAAACCCTCGAAAAACACTCCCTAGACGTCGCGGACGCGCAGCTCGGTGTGCGCCACGATCTGCGCCGCGACGGCCCAGCCCAGCACCACCAGGAGGTTCACCGGTCCGTCGTGGGGCGCCGTGTAGAACCCCACGTCACCGCCCGCGTAGAACTCGATCCCCGCCAGGCCCGGCGTCAGGGCCGCCGCGTCGCCGATCACCTGCACCTCCGACAGCTGCATGACCATCGGCAACCCCAACAGCAGCAGGAAGCCCAGGGTGAACGTGCCCGGCATGCTCCGCAGGGCCGTGCCGACCCCCACGAACAGCACCGCGAACAGCGCCATGCACAGGCCCGCGCTCAGTGCCGTCACCGCGGTCTCCGCAACGTCGACGCCCGTGTACGGGGCCACGAACCCCGCCAGCACCGCCACCCCCGCCAGGGTGGAGAGGACGCCCACCGCGAAGGCCAGGCCCGCGGACACCAGCGTGCGCGCCGCCAGCACCACCCCCCGGTTCGGCCGCCACAGCAGCGTGCTCGTGACGCTGTGGTTGCCGAACTCACCGGTCGACGCGAGCGCCGCCAGGACCAGCACCGCGAACTGCACCAGGTAGTAGTGTCCCTGCGAGGTGAGCCGCATGAACGCGGCGGAGTCCGCCTCGTCCGGGTTCTCCAGGATCCGGGGCAGCTCGGTGTACCCCATCATGGCCGCGAACACGGCCATGCCCGCCAGGGCCACCGCGACGACCCACCACGTGGACCGCAGCGACGACTGGCGGATCCACTCGGCGCCGGTCTCCCCGAGCAGGTCGGTCCCGGCCCGGGGCGCCCTCCCCTCCCGGAGGCCGCCGGGGGATCCGGCGGCCCCGCGCTCCGAGGCGCTCTCCCCGGCCCCCGTGCCGTCGGGCCCCGTCCTCCGCGTCCGTCCACCCGTGTGCGTTGCGCTCATCCCGTCCCACCCGTGCCTTCCACCGGTCCCCGTTCCCGTTCCGACTCCGTCCCGTGGCCGTCCCGTCGGCATCGGTCCGCCGTTCCCTCCACGCCGGCAGGCACGGCGGGGACCGCCGCCTCCGCGGCCTCGCCCGTGCCGACGCCACCGGCCGCCCGCCCGGGGTCGTGTCCGGTCCGGGAGCCGTACTCGACGGCGTCCCCCGTGAGCTCCAGGTACGCCTGTTCCAGGGAGGCCTCCAGGACCCGCAGGCCGTGGACGCGCGCGCCCACCGCGTACGCGTGGTCGCCGACCTCCTCCGCGCCGAGCCCGAACACGCGCAGGCCGGTGGAGCGTGCGCCGCCGGCGCCCCCGGACCCGCCGTCCTCCGAGGCGTCCTCGACCCGCACCCGCGGGCCCGACCGCTCCAACCGCTCCCGCAGCGGTCCGGCGTCCGGGCTGTGCACGAGGACGTGCGTGCGCGACCACGCCGCGATCACGTCGGCGAGCGGGGCGTCCGCGATCAGCCGCCCGCGGCCCACCACCACCAGGTGGTCGGCGACCATCTCCATCTCGCCCATCAGGTGGCTGGACACGAACACCGTGCGGCCCTCGTCCGCGAGCCCGCGCGTCAGGTCGCGCATCCACCGGACGCCGTCCAGGTCCAGCCCGTTCACCGGTTCGTCGAACAGGAGCACGCCGGGGTCTCCCAGCAGGGCGTCGGCGACGCCCAGCCGCTGCCGCATGCCGAGCGAGAACCCGCCGACCCGCTTGCGGTCGGCCTCCGCGAGCCCGACCTCGGCCAGGACCTCGTCCACGCGCCGCCGGGGGAGGCCCGCGCCCACCGCCTTCGCGGTCAGGTGCGCGCGAGCGGTACGCCCCGGGTGCGCCGCGTCCGGCGACAGCAGGGCGCCGACCTCGTGCGAGGGACGCGCCAGCCGTTCGTAGGCCCGGCCGTTGACCAGGGCCTCCCCCGACGTGGGCCGGGCCAGGCCCAGCAGCAGCCTCATCGTGGTGGACTTCCCGGCGCCGTTGGGCCCCAGGAACCCGGTCACCCGTCCGGGTTCGGCCGTGAACGTCAGGCCGTCCACCGCGTTCCGGCCTCCGTAGCGCTTGGTCAGGTCTCGTACCGTGAGCACCGCGACCCCTCTCTTCTCTCCGGACCCCTCGGTGCACCACGCTAGGAAGCGCGGGCCCCGCACCACATCTGCGGTTCGTCGGGGCCCGCCTATCCACTTGTGCCTAGATCGTGTTTTTTGCATCCTTCCGGGCTCGCGTCCACCAGGCTTCCCCCCGCTGCGCCTCTGCCGATTGCGTCGATCAGAAGCAGCGAGGCTTGTTCACGCCCTCGGGCAACAACCCGGGCTTCACCGACTCGGAAATGTCGATGAGATCCAGCGACAACCCGGCCTGGGGTGAGGGCACACAGCGGAAGGGCGAGCCCTTGGCTCGCCCTTCGCCCTGAACGGTGTGCCTCGTGGTCGGATCGCCGTGGCCTGTCTGTTCCCGGCCCGGGTCTGCGCCAGCCGAAAGGAGTCGGCGCCGGTCCGGCGGAGGCCATGGGGGTGCGGTCTCAGTCCTGCCAGGTGAAGTCGAAGCCGGCGGCATCGCCGGTGTGCTCGACGTAGGTGACGGTGTAGCCGCCCACCTGGGTGGAGTCCCCGGGCACGAGGGTGGCCTCGTCCGACTCCCGGTGCGCCCCCTCCTGTACGGTCACCCGGACATCGGCCTCCTGGTCGTCGGCCAGGCGGACGCGGTACTCGATCGTCGTGTTCCCCTGTTCCCACAGTTCGCCGTCGCCTTGGGCCCCGCTGATGGTGACCGCGCAGTCCCGGCTCTCGCAGGAGGTGGTGGCGGTCCTGGCCCCGCTGCTCGAAGTCACCTCGCACGAGGCCGAGGACGCCAGCACCAGCAGTGCGTTCGTACCTATCACCGCAAGACACCGCGGGATCATCATGGGGGATCCACTCCTTCCGGGCCGTCGGTGGAGGCACCGCTTCTGGTGACCGATTCACGCCGACCACCGGATAGGACGCCCGACGCGCCCGTTCGGATCCCCCTGCCGCCGTCACGTTCGCGTTCCCGGCTCCGGTTCGGCTGCGGGCGCGTGCACGTGGCGCGAAGAGGCCGCGCGAGCGGCGGAGTGGGCGCCCGTCCGACCTCCTCGCCGGTGATGTTCGCACCCCGGGGCCCGCCTGCCCGGGTCGGGTGAGGTCCGGGCGCAGCTCGCGGGGGGGGGCGTCCAGGTCCGCGCGGAGCATCGCGTTGATCAGCGGCTCGTAGACGTCGAGCCGGGTCGGGCGCGGGGGCGGTCTCTTGCGCGGTTCGGGCCAGGCTGAGACGAGTGCTCTGGTCACGGTGGGGTGGGATGCGCCGTGCTCGCGCATCACGCTCCGGATCGTCATGCCTGTACGCACGTCGCGTCGGATGGCCGCGTACAGCTCGGTCTTGGCCTGCGGCCGCATCGGGTCCCACCATGAGGGGCAGCAGACGCTCCCACCGCAAGGCCCTTGGTGTTGCCCGACCCCATCGACAAACGTTGCTGCTAAACACGAACAGAACCGCTCCGCGCTCGTGGAACACCATCAGGCCGAACGTCGCACATCGTCTTGCGAGAGATCGCCCGGACGGCCGCTCGCCGACCCGGAAACCTCCAAAGAACACTCCCTGGACCGCCCGGAGGCGCCCATGCGTGAAACCGACCGCCGCCACGCAGAACTGCTGTGGGAGCACCACCTGATGGGGCACGAGACGCGCCCCGCCGACATCGCCGTCGCCCTGGGCAGCACCAACCTGGGGGTGGCCTCGCACGCGGCCGACCTGTACCACCGGGGCCTGTTCCCCGTGCTCGTCCTCAGCGGGGGCAACAGCCCCTCGACCCTCGCCCGGTTCCCGCGCGGGGAAGCCGTCCACTACCGCGAGCACGTGCTGTCCCTGGGCGTCCCGGACGACGCGGTCCTGATGGAGCCGGACTCCACCAACACCGGGGAGAACATCGCGTTCACGCGCGACCTCGCCACCCGGAGCGGGCTGGACCCGAAGACCGTGCTGGTGGTCTGCAAGCCCTACATGGAGCGGCGGGCGTACGCGACCGCCCGCAGGCTGTGGCCCTCGGTCGATCCCGTCTGCTCCTCCGCGCCCCTCTCGTTCGAGGAGTACGTCGCGGACACGGGCGACGAGAAGCTGGTGGTGGACATGGTCGTGGGCGACATGCAGCGGGTGATCGAGTACCCGGCGCGCGGCTTCTCGATCCCCCAGCCGGTGCCTGACGACGTGCGCGCGGCCTTCGAGGCGCTCGTCCGCGCGGGGTACGACGGCCGCCTCATCGGGCGCTGACCCCTCCGTGTCCCGCACCGGTGGTGCGGGCGGGGCGCCCGGTCCCCACCCGTTTCACGTGGCAGGACTCCCGGGTAGGCACCGTTCGAGGCCGGTCCGAGCCGGCCGGAACGGGGGAGGGCATGCGGGCTTCCATCGGCGACCTCGTGCACACGCACGGCGTCACCAGCGGCGAGGGCCAACACATCGGGGAGATCGTCGAGGTGCGCGGGGCCGAGGACGGCCCCCCGTACCTGGTGCGGTTCCCGGACGGCGAGGAGCGGTTGATCTACCCGGGGCCGCACACGGTGGTGGAACCCCGGCACCCGGTGGACTGACAGCGGCCCGGGGCGGCGGGCGCGCCGCCCGCCGCCCCGGTCGCACCCGGTCGGCCGGCGGTGCGCCGCCGGCCCGTGAGGCGGACCCACCGCTCCGCCGTGCGGGACCGGCCCCGCCGTGCGGGACCGGCCCGCTCCCTCCGGGTCTCCGGGCGGCTCAGTCCACGGTGAGCACGAGTTTTCCGGTCGCCCGGCCGCTCTCGCCCATCTCGTGGGCCCTCGCGGCCTCCTCCAGGGGGAACACCCCCGCGACCGCCGCCCGCAGTTCCCCTCCGGACGCCAGGGCCGCGATCTCCCGCATCCCCTGGTGGTCGGCCTCCACCCCGATGCCCTCCAGCCGGATGCCGCGCGACGCCGCCTCCCTGCGGGCCTCCGGCGCGTTGAACACCGGCCACAGGGTCACCAGCACGCCACCCGAGCGCAGCGTCGGCACGGAGCGGGTGACCTGCTCGTCGCTGCCGATGGCGTCCAGGACGACGTCCACGTCCCGCACCGAGTCGGCGAAGTCGGTGGTCCGGTGGTCGATGGCCTCGTCGGCCCCCAGGGCGTGCAGGAACTCGTGCCTGTGGCCACTGGCGGTGCCGATGACGTAGGCCCCGCGGGCCTTCGCGATCTGCACTGCCAGATGTCCCACTCCCCCGGCGGCGGCGTGCACCAGCACGCGCTGCCCCTCGGAGACCCCGGCGGTGTCCACCAGGGCCTGCCAGGCGGTGAGCCCGGCGAGGGGGAGCGCGCCCGCCTGTACGTGGTCGATCCCCGCCGGTTTGCGGGTGAAGGCCCGCGCCGGTCCCACCACGTACTCGGCGTGGGTCCCGGCACCGTACGGGTAGGGGACCATCCCGAACACCTCGTCACCGGGTTTGAACAGGGTCACCCCCGCACCGACCCCCTCGACCACACCCGAGGCGTCCCAGCCGAGGACGAACGGGGGCTCGCCCAGGAACAGCCCGGTTCTCCGGTGCTTCCAGTCGCTCGGGTTGACCCCGGCGGCGTGCACCCGGACGAGGATCTGGTTCATCGCCGCCTCGGGGCGTTCCAGTTCGACCTCCCGCAACACCTCCGGGCCGCCGAGGGTGTCCTGGCTGATCGCGCGCATGCTCCTCATGGGCCCAGGGTGCCACCCGTGCGGGCCGGAGCGCGGGTGCCGAGGGCCGCGTCGGCAGGTCGGCAGCGGCCCGGCGGGGACCCTGGAGGGATCTGGGCGGTTTTTCCGTCCCTCCGCCTCCACGGGCACGCCGTGCCGGGCCCGCCGACAGCGACCCGCCCGCCCGGCGAGGCGGTCAGACGATCACGCGGTCACGCGGTCACGCGGTCCAGGAAACCCGCGAGATTGGTCGCGGCCCGCTCGATCTGCTCGTCCACGGTGAGGGACTCCTCGAACCGCCCACCGGTCTCCGGCTCCTTCTTGCCGCGCACGTACAGCGAGCACGCGAAGTCCGTGCACATGTGCAGGCCCACCGTGTTGCCCTCCCGCCCCGCCTTCCCCGCCCGGGGCGCGGCCATCAGGGTCACCCCCTGGCCGGGGTGCGTGGTCAGGCACACCGAGCACATGCTGCGGCGCAGTCCCGTTCGTACGCTCGGCAGCCGGAACGCCAGCCCCACGAGCCCCTCGTCCCTCTCGATGACCAGGTAGGCGCGCTCGTGCGCGGTGTGGTCCCGCCACCCGAGGAAGTCCAGGTCCTCCCAGGGGCGCGTGGCGAGGTCGCGCGGCAGGGCCAGCCTCGTCGCCTCCCCCTTGGAGCAGTTGACGAACGACGCACGGATCTCCTTCTCGGTCACAGCTCTCATGGGGAAGACGCTAGACCTGCGCGGACGACTCCGGCAACGGGATATGGCGCACGTCCCACCCGGAGGCACCGCCCGCGCAGCCCCCGCAGCGTCCACGGAGGCCCTCCGTGCGCGTGCTCCCCGCCGCCCGGTGCGGGCGCGATCCTCTCAGGACCACTCCGCCAGCACGTGGTCGATGCGGTCCGCGATACGTGAGCGGGCCTCCTCCCGGGGCACCCCCGCCATCAGCAGTTCGTCGTAGTCGGTGTCCTCGTGCCGGACCGACGCCACGACCGCGCGTCGCACGGCTCCCGGGTCCAGGGCCCGGCCCGCGGCCGACCGCCCCACCCTTCCGCTGCCGCGCGTGCCCGCGTGCTCCGCGATCCGCTGCGCGCGGCCCTCCGGACACCCCGGGAACCGGAGGGCGATCTCCTCGGCGAAGCGTCCCTGGAACACCACGTCCTGGGCGGACCGGCGCACCGCGTCCCGTTCCCGGCGGCGCTCCCGGACGTCCTCGTCCGCGAGGCACTGTGCCTCGGCCGCCTCCAGGGCGGGTTCCTCCACGAGGAGGCCCGTCCGCCGGTACTTGCGGCGGGAGGGGACCCAGCGCATGACGACCGCCGAGAGTCCGCTCTCCTTCTTGGCGCGGCGGGTGAGCGCGGCGTCGCCCGCGGGCAGCAGGACGAGGTGGTCCATGTCAGTGCAGGCCAGGCAGTGCGGTGCGTCGTCCTCCATGCACAGCAGGTCCGTCCCGGGCTCCCCGCAGGAGGCGCACTCCCACGGCCGCGTCGACTCCAGCACGACGAGGTCGGGGGCCTTGGTGCGCCGCTTCTCCTCCCGCTTGCGCTGCGCCCCGGTGGCGGTGGGCGACACCCAGTGGGCCCGGAAGGCCCGCTCCCACCGGGGGTCCCCGTCGGGGGTGAACCGCAGGTCCCGCCGTTCCCGGGACGCGGCGAGGTACTCGCCCTCCTCGCACGTCATGTCCTGCCGCTCGGCCCAGACCCGCAGGAGTTCGACGGCGTCGCGCTGCCGTTCGGGGGGCGCCTGGACGAGCGCGCCGAGAAAGTCGGCGCGCCCCTGCCGCCAGGTGTCGAGGGCCCTGTCCGTGACCCATCCGAGGGAGGTGAACGCGTCCAGCACGGACACCGCCCCGCGTCGTGCGACGGCGCCGGTCGCGGCGTCCGCCACCCTGCGCCCCAGCTTCGTCCCCAGATCCGGTTCCATGCCCGTGTTCCCCGACCGTTCCGCTCATCCGACGTCTCGGCGCACCAGCCTAGTGTCGCTCCCGTCGGCGGCCGGGCGGCGGGCCGGGAGACCACCGCGCGCCCGGGCTCGCGGGCCCCGGTTCCGCGAGCCCGCACCCGCGTTCCCCCTCAGCCCTCGGTACGCCTGGCGAGTGCTCGCAGCACGGTCTTGCGGGCTTTGTGCTCGCGTTCGTGCTCCTCCGCGCGGCGGGCCTGGTCCGACGACAGCCGCCGCGCGTACTTGGCGGCCTCGGCCGCGGGCATCTGGTCCAGTTCGGCGGACCTGCGGGCCGCCTTCGCCGCCGGCGGGTTCGGTGAGTGCTCCCGGCCGCGCTGGTCGTCGCGGCGTTTGCTACGCCGTGCCTGCTGCCGCTCCTGCGGGCTGAGCTGCTCCCAGGCGTGGCGCGGCAGGTAGCGGTCCGTTCCCTCGGCATCGCGGGCCCGCGTGTCACCGGAGGCCGTCTGCCACTCCTGTTCGGTCCAGCGCCGAAGGTCGCGCTGGTCGGGGCTCAGCTGGTCGGGGTGCCGGTAGCCGCCCCCCTGGCGTTCGTACTCCTGGGTGAGCAGCTGGCTCTTGCGCGCCGACCACTTCCCGGCCGCCCCGCCCTTGTCCGATGCCTTGATCTGCTCCTTGAGCCGCTCCCTCAGCTCCGGGTCGGTGTACTCCTGGCGGTAGTCCTGTGCCTTCTTCCCCATGTCAGGGTGACTACCCCGTCCGCCGGCCCCGGTACCAACGGGCACCGGCAGGGCGCACGCCCCGTTTCCGGGGGCGCGGCCGGCCCGCCGGTCAGTCCCGCCGGAGGAGCCGGGCGAGGTGGAGCACGGCGCCGGAGGCCAGGGCCGCGAGGGCGAGCGAGGCGATCCTCCGCCACACGCTGCGCCCCTGACCCCGCGCGGCCCCCTCGTGCACCCGTCACCGGTGACGGCGGGCACCCCCGGGCCACCCGCTGCCGGGCGACACGCGTCCCGGCCGTGTCACAGCCTGGTCCGGCCGGGGCCGCGGGAGCACACTGGGCACGGGTCCGGACGCCACCGGGCCCGCGTCGAGGAGGACACATGGAACTCGGTCTGCACGTCGCCGACTTCACCTGGGAGGGCGGCACGCCCGCCATCGGCAGGACGCTCGCCGACACCGCCCGCCACGCCGAGGCGTCGGGGATCGCGCGTATCACCGTGATGGACCACCTCTGGCAGATGGGCGGCGCCACCGGACCCCGCGAGAACGCCATGCTGGAGGCCTACACCACCCTCGGTTTCCTGGCCGCGCACACCGAGCGGGTGCTGCTGCACACCCTGGTCACGGCCGTCGTGTACCGCGAGCCCGGGGTCCTGGCCAAGCAGGTCAGCACGCTGGACGCGCTGTCGGGCGGCCGGGCCGGACTGGGGATCGGGGCGGCCTGGTACGAGGACGAGGCGCGCGGGCTGGGCATCCCCTTCCCCCCGACCGCGGAACGGTTCACACGCCTGGAGGAGACGCTCCAGATCTGCCTCCAGATGTGGGACGACGGTGACGGCGCCTACCAGAGCGAGCACTACCAGCTGGACCGCACCCTGAACTCTCCGCAGAACCTCTCCGTCCCGCACCCGTACCTGATGGTCGGCGGCACGGGCGAGCGGAAGACTCTGCGGCTGGTCGCCCGGTACGCGGACGCCTGCAACGTCTTCGGCGGTCCCGAGGCGCGGCACAAACTCGACGTCCTCAGGGGCCACTGCGACGCTGTGGGCCGCGACTACGGCACCGTCGAGAAGACCACCACGTTCTCCTTCACCCCCGACACGACGCGGGGCGAACTGGTCGGGCAGCTGCTGGACCTGCGGGAGGTCGGTTTCACGGTGGCGTACGCGTTCGGCCAAGGGTTCTCCGAGCCCCGGCGCGCGGTCGACCTGCTCGCCTCGACGCTTCCCGAGGTCGCCGACGCGTAGGAGACGCGGTGGAGGCGGGGCCGGCTCCGAGGGGCGACGGGCGGGGAGCACCCGGCGACGGTCGGCATGCCGTGCGCGGCCGGGGGTGACGGGCGCGGCGACCACGGTGCCCGTTCCGCGCTTCTCCCCGGCCCCGGGTATCGGGCCCACCACCGCCGCACCGGGAGCATGACCGATACGCCGCAGACGACGCGCCCCTTGCCCCGTCTTTCCCCGTTCTGCACCCCGCCGTCAGGTCCCTGTGGGGCAGCGGCGTTTCCGCGGTCACCTCAAGGCGCAGATCCCTCATACACAGCAACCGATGCGAAGGAAGCCCTTGCGCCCCTCAGCTCTCACCGCGACCGTCGGTGCCCTCAGCCTCGCCGCCCTCCTCCTCGCACCCGCCACCGCCCACGCGGCCGCGCCCGTGCCCCTCGCCGAGGCCGTCGCCTCGCTGCCGGTCTCCGAGGAGAACCGGGAGGGCTACGACCGGTCGCTGTTCCCGCACTGGACCGACGAGGACCGCGACGGCTGCAACACCCGCATGGAGGTCCTGATCGCCGAGGCCACAGTGGCCCCCGAGACAGACGAGAGGTGCCGCCTCACCGGGGGCGAATGGCAGAGCTACTACGACGACCGCGTCCACACCGAGGCGCGCGGGCTCGACATCGACCACATGGTGCCCCTCGCGGAGGCCTGGGACTCCGGGGCCTCGGAGTGGACCACCGCCCGGCGCCGCGACTACGCCAACGACCTCGGCGAGGAGGTCGCCCTGGTCGCGGTCACCGCGCGGGAGAACCGTGCCAAGGCCGACAAGGACCCCGCCCAGTGGGTGCCCCCGTCGGAGGCCGCACTGTGCAGGTACGTCACCGAGTGGACCGCGGTGAAGACGCGCTGGTCCCTCGATGTCGACCAGGCCGAGGCGGACGCCCTCACGGCCGCCGCCGCCGAGTGCCCCGACGCGGTGGTCGACACCGAACCCGCGGCCTGACCCCGGCCGCCCGGGGGCCGCGGGCTCCGACGGCTCAGGCGTCCGTCTTCTCGCGCTCCACCCGGGCGGCTCCGCGCCGGCCCCTGACCAGCTTCTGCACGAACGGCAGGAGGATGACGACGGCCAGCAGCAGGAACAGCGTGCCGGAGATCGGCCGGGTGAGGAACCCGGTCGGGTCGCCGTCGAAGACCAGGAGCGAACGGCGCAGCGAGGTCTCCAGCAGTGACCCGAGGACGAACGCGAGTACCAGCGGACCGGGCTCGAAGCCGAACTTCTTCATCAGGTAGCCGACGACACCGAACACCACCACGAGGGCGATGTCGAAGACACTGTTGCGGACCGTGTAGACGCCCACCAGCGTGATCAGCACGGTGATCGGGGCGAGGATCGTCCCGCGGACACTCAGGATCCGCACGAACAGCCCGACCAGCGGGATGCTCATGATCAGCAGCAGGATGTTCCCGATGTACATCGAGTTCACCACGCCCCAGAACAGGGCGGGGTCCTCGGTGACGAGCTGCGGGCCGGGGGTCACCCCCTGGATCATGAGCGCGCCGAAGATCATCGCCATCGTCGCGTTGGCGGGGATCCCGAGCGTGAGCAGCGGGATGAAGGAGGAGGTCGCAGCCGCGTTGTTGGCCGTCTCCGGCGCGGCCACGCCCTCCACCGCTCCCTGGCCGAACCGCTCGGGCGTCTTGGACCGGCGCTTCTCCAGCGCGTACGCCGCGAGGGAGGACAGGGTGGCACCGCCGCCGGGGAGGATGCCGAGGAGGAAGCCGAGCACGGAGCCGCGGCCGATCGCCCCGGAGGACTGGCGCAGGTCGGCGCGGGAGGGCCACGCGTTGGCCACCTTCGCCGGGGCCGTCGCGCCCTTGCGCCGCTCCTCCAGGTTGTAGAGGATCTCGCCGAGACCGAAGACGCCCATCGCGATCGGGACGAAGTCGAGCCCGTCGGCCAGCGACAGCGACTCGAAGGTGAACCGTTCGGCGCCGGTGAACATGTCACGCCCGACCGTGGCCAGCAGGAGTCCGAGGCACGCGGCGATGATCGCCTTCACGCGCCCGCCGTTGCTGACCGTGGCGACCAGCAGGATTCCGAGCAGGGCGAGCGCCGTGTACTCCGGGGGGCCGAAGTCGAGGGCGAAACCCGCGACCAGGGGCGCGAGGAACGACAGGGCCACGATCGACACCGTGCCGCCCACGAACGACCCGATCGCCGCGATCCCGAGCGCGGTCCCGGCCTTGCCCTTGCGGGCCAGCGCGTGGCCGTCGAAGACGGTCACCACCGAGGAGGCCTCGCCGGGGAGCCGGAGCAGCACCGAGGTGATGGTGCCGCCGTACTGGGCTCCGTAGAAGATGCCCGCGAGCATGATGATCGCGGTCACCGGCTCGACCCCGAAGGTGAGCGGCAGCAGGATCGCGATGGTCGCCGCCGGGCCGAGTCCGGGGAGCACGCCGACCAGCATTCCGACCACGACGCCGAGCAGGCAGTAGAGGAGGTTGGTCGGTTCGAGGACGACGCCGAACCCGTCGACCACGGGGGTCAGGAAATCCATCGTCGCTCCTAGAAGAGATGGGGGATCGGCACTGCCAGGACAGCGACGAACAGCAGGTAGAAGGCGACCACGATGCCGAGGCTGGTCAGGGTGGACAGCAGCCACGACTCGCGCCCGATGAACCGCAGCCACACGAAGGCCAGCAGCGCGGACGGGATCTCGAAGCCGATCACCCCGATCAGGGAGGCGAAGGCCGCCATGGTGGCCAGGCCGCCCAGGACCAGCCAGCTGGACGACGTGAACCTCTCGGCGTCACCGGTCCGCCGCGCCTGGAGCAGCAGGGCGGCACCGAGGCAGGTGATCGCCGCGCTGACCAGGAAGGGCCACATCCCCGCGGAGGGCGAGGAGGCGCCGCCCAGTCCGAGCGACCAGGAGCCGAGCAGTCCGGCGGCGCCGAGGGCGACCACGACGAGGGCGACCACGAGGTTGGTCACCGGGCCCGCGGGTGGCGGGGCCGGCTCCTCGGCCGTGTCGGGTTCGCCCTGGCCGGGGCCGACCGGTTCGCCGGTCCCCGCCTCGTCGGAGACGCCCGCCCCACCGGCGGTCTCCTCCTGGTTCTCCTGGCTCTCCCCGCGCCCGCGCCGTGAGGTGATCACTGCGACCCGCCGAGGTCGATGCCGTACTCCTCCGTCATGGACCGGTACGACTCGTGGGAGGCCGTCCACTCCTCGACCACCTGGTCGCCGGGGATCTCGTGCGCGGTGAGGAGGTTGTCCTCGTTGAACGCCTGGTACTGCTCGGTGGCGAAAGCGGCCTCGGACGCCTCGCGCAGGCGTTCGATGACGTCGTCGGGGGTGCCCTCGGGGGCGACGAGCGCGCGGTACTGGGCGACCTCGACCTCGTATCCCTCCTCGACGGCGGTGGGGACCTCCCCCAGGAACTCGTTGCGCTCCGCGGCGAAGGTGAGGAGGGGGTTCAGCTCGCCCGCCTCGATCTGGCCGATCGCCTCGCCGAGCTGGATCGCGGCGACGTCCACCTGGTCGCCGAGGACGGCGGTGAGCGTCGGGGCGCCGCTGTTGAAGGGGACGGCGGTCCCGGAGATCTCGGCCTGGCTGAAGAGCAGCTCCTGTGCGAGCTGGCTGCCCGTGCCGACCCCGGTGGTGCCGAACTTCAGGTCCTCCTCCGCGTCCTCCAGGTCCGCCAGCGTCTCCAGGCCGGAGGAGGGGGACGAGACCAGGACGTAGTCGTCGCGGGAGAGCCCGGTGACCACCTCGAAGCCCTCGATGTCGACCGCCTCGTCCTCGGACACGGCGAGGGGGGTGATCGCGGTCAGCGAGGCGTTGATGACCAGCAGGTTCTGGCCGTCCGGGTCCTGGCCCTCAAGCTCGTTCGCGGCCAGGGCGCCGTTGGCGCCCGGGGTGTTGACCACGGGGGTGGCGACGCCGAGGTCGTCGGTGAGGCCCTCGGTCAGGGCGCGGGCGATCAGGTCGGTGCTTCCGCCCGGGTCCTGGCCGACGGCGACCGTGATCGGCCCGCTCGGGAACTCGCCTCCCCCACCGCCTCCGGCCAGGTTCCCCCCGCACGCGGCGACCGACAGGGACAGAGCCGCCGTGATCCCGAGAACGGCCCCCGGACGTGCGATTTTCTTCCCTGGTGCCTGAGTCATGCGAACTCCTTCGATCTGGCGGCCGTCCGCCACTCCGTGCACTGTGAGTGCCGTCACGCTGGTGAGTGACTGGCAGCCTAGGAGGAGTTATCCATGCATGTCCAAGGCAAATACGGCATAAGATGATACCTTCCTGGCATCATGTTCTCCTTCGACCAGCTGCGCGGCTTTGTCGCCGTCGCCGAGGAACTGCACTTCGGGCGGGCCGCGGAGCGGCTCTCGATGACGCAACCGCCGCTGAGCCGCCAGATCCAGAAGCTCGAACGCACGGTCGGCGTGCAACTGCTGGAGCGCGACCGGCGCCGGGTGTCCCTGACCGCGGCGGGCGACGCGTTCCTCATCGAGGCCCGCCGGCTCCTCACCCTGGCGGACAGCGCACCCGACCTCGCGAGGCGGATCTCCGCCGGGGCGAGCGGCACCCTGAGGATCGGGTTCACCGCCGCGTCCTCCTACGGGCCCCTCGGCGGACTCCTGAACCGCCTGGAGGAGGTCCTGCCGGAGATCAACATCGAACTGTTCGAGATGGTCACCCGCGAGCAGGTGTCGGCGCTCCTCAACGAGGAGGTCGACCTGGGGCTGGCCCGGCCGCCCTTCGACACCGAACTGTTCGGCTCCCGGGTCCAGCACCGGGAGCGGATGCTGGTCGCCGTGCCGACCGGCCACCCCCTGGCCCGGCGCGGAGGCCCCGTGACGGCGGAGGAACTGGTGGACGTCCCGCTGATCATGCACTCGCCGACCAAGGCCCGCTACTTCTACGACCTCGTGGTCCGCCTGGTCCCCATCTCCCACCAGAACGTGGTGCACACGGTCAGCCAGGTCCTGACGATGGTGTGGCTGGTCGCGGCGGGGCGGGGGGCCGCGTTCGTGCCGCAGTCGGCGACCGGCCTGGGCGTCGACGGCGTCTCCTACCTGGAGATCGCCGGGCTGCCCGGGGACCCGGTCGAACTCCACCTGCTGTGGCTGAGGGAAACCCGCAACCCCGCCGTGCTCCGGGCCCTGGAGGCCTGGCCCGCGCAGGGAACCGCGTCGCCGTGATACCCGTGCGGTATCAGTTAATGCACAACAACTCTTGGACAGCATCGATCGCTTCTCCGTACGGTAACGGCAACACAGCCCGGGCCCCTGTCAGGGAGACCCCAGACCTGCCGACCTAAGGATGACGCGTGACTCTGATGCACCCCGGTGAGCTGGCGACCCGGCTCAAGTCCGGCCTCCTCTCGTTTCCCGTCACCCACTTCGACCAGGACCTCGCGTTCGACGAGACCCGCTACCGGGAGCACCTCGCGTGGCAGTCGGGGTTCGGCGTGGCCGGCCTGTTCGCGGCCGGGGGCACGGGCGAGGGCTTCTCACTGACCTCGCCGGAGATCGACCGCGTGGTGCGCGCCGCGGTCGACGAGGTCGCCGGAGCGGTGCCCGTGCTCGCGCCGGCGACCGGGGGGACGGCGACGGCCGCAGCCCAGGCCGCGGCCGCCCAGGAGGCCGGGGCGGACGGGGTCCTGCTGCTGCCCCCCTACCTCACCGAGGCCGGACAGGCGGGGCTGATCGAGCACGTCAGCGCGGTCTGCGCGGCGACCGACCTGGGCGTCATCGTCTACAGCCGCGCGAACGCCGTGTTCACCGACGAGAGCGTCGCCGTCCTCGCCGACCGGAACCCGAACCTGATCGGCCTCAAGGACGGCGTCGGGGACATCGAGCTGATGACCCGGATCTACGCCCGCGTCGGCGACCGGCTCATCTACGTCGGGGGGCTGCCGACCGCCGAGACCTTCGCCCTGCCGCTGCTCCAGCTCGGGGTGAGCACCTACTCCTCCGCGCTGTACAACTTCCTCCCCGAGTTCGCGCTCGGGTTCTTCGAGTCCGTCCGCGCCCAGGACCGCACCGAGGTCTACCGCAAGCTCAACGACTTCGTGATCCCCTACCTCGACATCCGCGACCGGACGCGCGGCTACGCCGTATCCATCGTCAAGGCCGGGCTCAACGCGGTCGGCCGCGACGGCGGCCGGGTCCGGCCGCCCCTGACCGACCTAGCCCCCGCCGAGACCGACGAGCTGGCCGCCCTCATCGCCAAGGTCTCCTGAGCCCAGACCCCGCGCAGAGCTTGCCGCACCCACACCAGGAGGTACCGCAGTGCCCGTCGAAGGAAGATCACTCGTGGCCGGCGAACCGGTCGAGGGGAACACCGGTTCCCTCCTCGCCACCGACCCCGCCACCGGTGAGGAGGTCGGCCCGGCCTTCGGCCTGGTCGGCCCCGCGCAGATCGAGGCCGCGACGCGGGCGGCCGAGGCCGCCTTCGACGCCTTCCGGTCCCAGACCCCGGCGGAACGGGGCGCCTTCCTCCGCCGGATCGCGGACAACATCGACGGGATCGGCGAGGAGCTGACCGCGCGGGCCGTACGCGAGACCGGCCTGCCCGCGGCGCGACTGGAGGGCGAGCGCGGCCGGACCGTCGGCCAACTGCGCATGTTCGCCGACGTGGTGGAGCAGGGCGACGCCCTCCAGGCGAGGATCGACCCCGCCCTCCCCGACCGGCTGCCAGCCCCCCGCCCCGACCTGCGCCAGGCCCAGGTCCCGCTGGGTCCCGTCGTGGTGTTCGGGGCGAGCAACTTCCCCCTCGCCTTCTCCACGGCGGGTGGTGACACCGCCTCGGCGCTCGCGGCGGGCTGCCCCGTCGTGGTGAAGGCCCACAACGCCCACCCGGGCACCGCGGAGCTGGTCGGCCAGGCGGTGGCCAGGGCGGTCGCGGACAGCGGCCTCCCCGGAGGCGTGTTCTCCCTGCTGTTCGGCGGCGGCAACGAGATCGGGCAGGCCCTCGCCGCCGACCCGCGCGTCAAGGCCGTGGCGTTCACGGGCTCCCGCGCCGGGGGCCTCGCGCTGATGCGTACCGCCGCCGCGCGCCCGGAGCCCGTCCCGGTGTTCGCGGAGATGTCCTCCTCCAACCCGGTGGTCGTCCTGCCGGGCGCTCTCGCGGGCGACGCCGCGGAGGACCTGGCGCGGGCGTACGTGGGTTCGCTGACCCTCGGCGCGGGCCAGTTCTGCACCAACCCCGGACTCGTCCTCGTCCCCGCCACGCCCGACGGCGACCGCTTCTTCGCGGCTGCCGAGCGGCTCATCTCCGAGGCCACCGGGCAGACCATGCTCACCGGCCCCATCGCCTCCGCGCGCGCGGCGGGCGCGGACTCCCTCGCGGCCGAGCCCGACGTCGACACGGTCGCCACCGGGTCCGCCGGGCCGGGGCCGAACGCGCTCGCGCCGATGCTCCTCGCCACCGGACTGAAGTCGTTCACCACCCGGCCCCGCCTCCAGCAGGAGGTCTTCGGGGCGGTGGGTCTCCTGGTCCGCTACCCCGCGGACGGACAGTCGGCCGAGGACCTGGCGGACGCACTCGCCGACGCTCTGGAGTCGCTGGAGGGGCAGCTCACCGCCACCCTGCACGCCGACCCCGGCTCCGCGGACGACGCCGTCGCCGTGCGGCGTCTGCTCCCCGTCCTGGAGCGCAAGGTCGGCCGTATCCTGTTCGGCGGCTGGCCGACCGGGGTCGAGGTCACCCACGCGATGGTGCACGGCGGCCCCTTCCCCGCCACGTCGGACCCGCGGGGCACCTCCGTCGGGAGCCTCGCCCTCCACCGGTTCCTGCGGCCGGTCGCCTACCAGTCCATGCCCGACGCGTTCCTCCCGCCCGCCCTCCAGGAGGCCAACCCGTGGGGCCTGAGCCGCCGCGTGGACGGCACCGTCACCACCGCGGAGGGCCGGTCATGAGCTCCCGGACACCGACCGTCGTGAGCGTCGAGGTGGTGCCCGTGGCCGGGCACGACAGCATGCTGCTCAACCTCAGCGGCGCCCACGGCCCCTTCTTCACCCGCAACATCGCGATCCTGACCGACAGCGAGGGCCGGACCGGTGTCGGCGAGGTACCGGGCGGCGAACCGATCCGGCGCACCATCGCCGACGCCGCCGACATGGTGGTCGGCCGTTCGGTGGCGCGGTTCCACCAGGTGCTCCGCGAGGTCGCGGCGGCCTTCGCCGGGCGGGACGCGGGGGGACGCGGCGAGCAGACCTTCGACCTGCGTACCACCGTCCACGCCGTCACGGCGATCGAGTCCGCGCTCCTGGATCTGCTCGGCCAGCACCTGGAGGTGCCCGTCTGCGAGCTGCTGGGGGAGGGCCGTCAGCGGGACCGCGTTCCCATGCTCGGCTACCTCTTCTACGTCGGCGACCGGAGCCGGACACCGCTCCCCTACCTGGCGGAGGACGACCCCGGGGACGAGTGGGAACGCCTCCGGCGCGAACCCGCCCTCACCCCCGACGCGGTGGTCGCCCTGGCCGAGGCGGCGCGCGAGCGGTACGGCTTCCGCGACTTCAAGCTCAAGGGCGGGGTCCTGCCCGGGGAGGAGGAGGTGGAGACGGTGCGGGCCCTCGCCGCCCGCTTCCCCGACGCCGGGATCACCCTGGACCCCAACGGCGGCTGGCTGCTGGAGGACGCCGTCAGGCTCTGCGCGGGGCTGGACGGGGTGCTCGCCTACGCCGAGGACCCGTGCGGGGCCGAAGGGGGGTACTCCGGCCGGGAGGTGATGGCGGAGTTCCGCCGGGCCACGGGCCTGCCGACGGCGACCAACATGGTCGCCACGGACTGGAGGCAGCTCGCCCACAGCGTGCGCTCGCACGCCGTGGACATCCCGCTCGCGGACCCGCACTTTTGGACTATGCGCGGATCGGTGCGCGTCGCCCAGCTGTGCGACGACTTCGGGCTCACCTGGGGGTCGCATTCCAACAACCACTTCGACATCTCCCTGGCGATGTTCACCCAGGTGGGCGCGGCGGCGCCGGGAGCGATCACCGCCCTGGACACCCACTGGATCTGGCAGGACGGGCAGGCCCTGACCCGTGACCCGCTCCGGATCGAGGACGGCGCCGTCGCGGTCCCCACCACCCCCGGCCTCGGCGTGGAACTGGACCGGGACGCCCTGGCGGTCGCGCACGAGCTCTACCTCGAACACGGGCTCGGGGCGCGGGACGACGCCGCGGCGATGCGGTACCTCGTCCCGGGGTGGACCTTCGATCCCAAGAGGCCGGCGATGGTCCGGTGAACGCCCCGCTCCCCCGGGACCCTTCCCGCCCCCTGTCCTCCTCCCGCTCCACCCCGGCCCGCTACGGTCGGGGCGCGTCCGTCCCCCGGTGCCCCTCCGCGATGGCCCACCCGCACACCCACACCCTGGAGACACGATGACCGCCCAGCCCGGATCCGGCAGCGAGACGAGCCGGCGCGCCCAGGCCGCCCCCACCCGGGGCTCCGCGGGCGCGGACAGGATCAGCGAGGTCACGCTCTCCCGCGTCGACCTGCCGCTGGCCGCCCCGATCAGCGACGCCAAGGTGCTGACCGGGCGGCAGAAGCCCCTCACGTCGGTGTCGATGCTGTTCGCCGAGATCCGCACCGAGGAGGGTCTGGAGGGTGTCGGCTACACCTACTCCAAGCGCGCGGGCGGGTTCGGCCAGTACGCGCACGCCCAGGAGATCGCCCCGGAGCTGATCGGCGAGGACCCCAGCGACATCCAGCGGATCTGGACGAAGCTGGTGTGGGCGGGTGCCTCGGTCGGCCGCAGCGGACTCGCCACCCAGGCGATCGCGGCGATCGACATCGCCCTGTGGGACCTCAAGGCGAAGCGGGCGGGGCTGCCGCTGGCCAAGCTGCTCGGTGCCCACCGCGACGCGGTGGACTGCTACAACACCTCCGGCGGGTTCCTGTCCACACCGCTCGACCAGGTGCTGGAGAACACCCGTACCGCACGCGCCGGCGGGATCGGCGGCATCAAGATCAAGGTCGGCCAGCCCGACTGGCGGGCCGACCTGGCCCGGGTCGCCGCCGTCCGCGAGGAGCTCGGCGACTTCCCGCTGATGGTGGACGCCAACCAGCAGTGGAACCGCAGCACCGCCGTGCGGATGGGCCGCGTCCTGGAGGAGTTCGACCTGGTCTGGATCGAGGAGCCCCTCGACGCGTACGACGCCACGGGGCACGCGGACCTGGCCCGGGAGCTGGCCACGCCGATCGCGACCGGCGAGATGTTGACCAGCGCCGCCGAGCACGAGGAGCTGATCCGGGCCGGCGCCGTGGACTTCATGCAGCCGGACGCGGCGCGCGTCGGCGGGATCACGCCCTTTTTGAAGATCATGGCCCGCGGCCAGCAGGCCGGGATCAGGATGGCGCCCCACTTCGCGATGGAGATCCACCTGCACCTCGCCGCCGCCTACGAGATCGACCCGTGGGTGGAGCACTTCGACTGGCTCCAGCCGCTGTTCGACGAGAGGCTGGAGATCGAGGACGGGCGCATGCTCGTGCCCGGCCGCCCCGGTCTGGGCTTCACGATCAGCGACCAGGCACGCGCCTGGACCGACCAGAGCGTCCGCGTCGACGCCGACGGGCGCACCACCCTCTCGGGCTGACCGCGCTCCCCTCCCGGTTCCGGGACGGGACGGAAGTACCGCGGGGTCCCGCGCCATGACGCGC
>NZ_JBHXQY010000094.1:0-25518 GCF_042716955.1 Nocardiopsis sp. NPDC058631
GGCCGAGACCGTGCGCGGCACGGGGGACGGCACCGCCCACGTACAGGGGGCCGCCGCCGACACCGGTACGGCGGCCGTGCTGGGCAGCGCGCTGGAGGGCCAGTTCGGCGCCGCCCACGCCTGGACGATCGGCCTGTGCGCCCTCTTCGTCCTGGTCACCCTCGCCGTCACCGTCCGCGCCAGGCGGACCACCCGCGGAGCGGTCGACTACTACGCGGGCGGGCGCGGGTTCTCCAGCGCGCAGAACGGACTCGCCCTGACCGGCGACTACCTGTCCGCGGCGTCCTTCCTGGGCATCGCCGGGATGATCGCCCTCCAGGGCTACGACGGGTTCCTGTACTCCATCGGCTTCCTGATGGCCTGGCTGCTGGTACTGCCCATGGCGCAGCTGATGCGCAACACCGGCCGCTTCACCATGGCCGACCTGCCCGCCTTCCGCATGCGCCGGATGCGGGTACGCCTGGCCTGCACCGTCTCCACCGTCACCGTGTGCGTGTTCTACCTCGTCGCCCAGATGGTCGGTGCGGGGGCCCTGGTCGCGGTCCTGCTCGGACTGCACGACGGCGGGACCTTCCTGGGGATGGGTGCGGAGCAGGCGCGCACCGGGGCGATCGTGCTCGTGGGCGTGCTGATGATCGTCTACGTCATGTACGGGGGCATGAAGGCCGCCACCTGGCTCCAGATCATCAAGGCGGTCGCGCTGCTGGGCGCGACCGGCCTGCTCACCGTCCTGGTCCTGGCCCTGTTCTCCTTCGACCCGCGCGCCCTGCTCGGTGGGGCGGCCGAGGCCAGCGGGCACGGCCGGGCGTTCCTGGAACCGGGGCTGCGGTTCGGGGTGGAGGTGCCCGGCGACGCGGCCCGGACACTGGCCAACAAGCTCGACCTGATCAGCCTGGGGCTGGCACTGGTGCTCGGCACCGTCGCGCTGCCGCACATCCTCATCCGCTTCTACACCGTGCCCGACGGCAGGTCGGCGCGCACCTCCGTGCACCGCACCATCGTCATGGTCGGCGCCTTCTACCTGATGACGCTGGCGCTGGGCTTCGGCGCCGCCGCCCTCGTGGGCTCCGACCGCATCCTCGCCCTGGACCCGTCGGGCAACTCGGCCGTGCCGATGCTCGCCGAGGAGGTGGGACGGATGACCGCGGGCCCCGTGGGGGCCGCCGTGCTCCTCGCGCTGATCTCGGCGGTGGCGCTGGCCACCATCCTCGCCGTCGTCGCCAGCCTCACCCTCGCCTCGTCGTCCTCCATCGCGCACGACCTGTTCGGCCACATCCTCATGTGGGGACGGCCCAGGGAGTCGCAGGAGGTCGGGATGGCGCGCCTCTCGGCCTGCCTGGTCGGCGCGGTCTCCATCGTGCTGGCCGTCCAGGCGCAGGAACAGAACGTGGCCTTCCTGGTGGGGCTGGCCTTCGCCATCGCGGCCGCCGCCAACCTGCCGGTCATCGTGCTCACCCTGTTCTGGCGGCGCTTCAACACCCGGGGGGTGGAGTGGGGCGTCTACGGCGGGCTGTCCGCCACCGTCCTGCTCATGCTCCTGTCCCCGGTGATGTCGGGCAAGACCGATCCGGTGACCGGCGAGAACCTGTCCGTGCTGCCCGCGTGGATCGACGTCCAGGTCTTCCCGATGGAGAACCCGGCCCTGGTCGCCGTGCCGATCGGGTTCGCGTGCGCGATCGCGGGCAGCCTGCTCTCCGCCGAGCGCAACACCGCCCGGTTCACCGAGCTGCGCGTGCGCTCGCTGACGGGCTGGGGCGCCGACCAGGACTGACCTGCTCCCGTGGTCAGCCCCGGGAACCGTCCCGGGGGCCCGCGTCGGCCATGGCCCCGGCCAGGTCGCGCAGCAGTTCGGGGAGGAGGGGCGCGTTGCGCGCGATCCTGTCCCAGGCGAGGGCGGACCGGTCGAGCCGCTGCCGGGTGGTCGGTTCACCGGTGCCCAGCTTGGCGGCGCGGCGCTCCGACCGCCGGAACGACGTGGTGGCCGCCCAGACGGAGGCGGCCACCACCGGGCGGAAGACCCCCTTGCCGCGCACGTCCACCACCGCCTCCACCGACCAGCGGCCGTCCGCCCCGGCGGTCGGCGCCAGCCAGGCGTCGACCTCGGCGAGGGCGTGGCGGGCACGCAGGCGGGCCGGGCGGCCGTCACCGCGGCCGGACACCGCCGTGTACCAGTCCCCGGTGGAGAACCGGAGTCCGCCCGTGGCCGACCGGAGCCAGGCCCCCCGTCCGGGCACCTTCACCTCACCGGTCCACGTGAGCAGCCCCGCGGGCCTGTCGTGTGTGACGGTTCCCCAGGTGACCGGCGGACCGGAGCCGCCGGCCGCGTCGGGCATGCTGAAGTCCGCGGAGGAGGTGCCCGCCTCGTCCCAGGCGGTGATGGTCAGCCCGGTGCCGCTCCACCCCTTCTCCTCGTCGTCGGCGGGCTCGACGGGCACGCCCTCGGGGGAGAGTTCGGCGACGAGGTAGTGGCTCCGGGGCTCCAGGTGCCGTCCGGTCTGCAACTGGAGGGCGAGCTGCGAGGCGGCCACCGCGAGCTCGTCGGCCTCGGCCTCCGTGCGGGGGGCGTCCCCGCGCAGTTCGGCGGCGGCGTCGCGGCGTTCCCCGCGCAGCCGCTCGGCCGCTCCCTGGTCGACCAGCCCCAGTTCGTCGGCCCGCTTCTCCAGACGCGTCAGGGTCTCCTCGTCGGGGGTGAGCAGCCATCCCCTGCCGTCGAACCGGCAGCTCCGGGCGACCTCGTGCAGGGCGGAGACGATCCGCTCGACCACCTCACGGTCCACGGCGGTGATGTCGAAGGTGTGGCTCAGGCGGGGCACGGCGCCTCCGGTCTCGTGTGCGGTCGGAGGAGGACACTCCGCGTACGCGTGCAAGCGTACGCACCCGGAGCCCCCGCCACCGCCGGGGACGCCCCGGCTGCTCTGGCGGGCCGCCGCGGGAGGCGGTGCGCGGGGCCGGTGGACGCGGTTGCGGAAGGACGTCGGCGACGGCAGGCTGGGCGGCATGGACAGGTACGTCGCGCTGCTGCGCGGGATCAACGTCGGCGGCCACCGCCGCATCGCCATGGCCGACCTCCGGTCCCTGATCGAGGACCTCGGCTACACCGGCGTCGCCACGTACCTGCAGAGCGGCAACGCCGTCTTCAGCGCCCCCGGGACCGACCCGGCGGCCGTGGCCGAGAAGGTGAGGACCGGGATCAGGGACGTGCTCGGGCACGACGTCCCCACCGTGGTGCGGACCGCCGGTGAGCTGCGCGCCGCGGCGGCGGCCAACCCCTTCGACGTCCCCGACCCCTCCAGGTTCCTCGTCCTGTTCTGCACCGGCACCGTGGACACCGGGGGGCTGGCCGGCATCGACCTCTCCCGGTACCCCAAGGAGCGCATGGCGGTGGTCGGGGCCCAGGTCTACACCTGCCACGAGGACGGGATCAGGTTCGCCCGGCTGCCGGACGTCGTGGCACGGTACGTCGGGGGGACGACCACGAGCCGCAACTGGCGGACCGTGCTGCGCCTGGTGGAGATGGCCGGGGACTGAGGACGGGACCGTGCCGCGACTGTCCGAGAGAAGTCCTCGGTGAACCGAGGACGGCGCGCACCGGACGCCGTCATGACCACGCGAAGGGGTGGTGCCCGTGCCCAGACGGTGGACCGTGATCCTGCGTGACCTGTCGGAAACGGCGCGGCCGATCAGGCCCGAGGACTGCCACGGCCTCCTCAACCGGTGGTGGCCGCAGCCCCCCGAGGAGCACGCCGCGGCCAAGCGGTGGTCCATGAACGGCTGGCCGCTCCCCCTGGGCGACCGCCTGCACCACTGGACCCTGACCTGGCTCGACGACGAGGTCCGGCCCCCGCTGGACCCGGAGGACCTGGTCGGCGACCCGCAGAGGATCGGCGACCACCTGCTGGTGCCGCTCTCGGTCACGCGCACGCATGAGCGCACCTACGCCCAGATGCTCGTCGAGCCGAGGGGGCCGTCCGCGGTGCGCGCCGCCGAGGTGCGCAGCCGGACGCCCGTCGTCATGACCACCCGCGACGCCACCGGCGAGCGCATCCCGCACATCTGGCCCAGTCCGCGGCGCCTCTTCGGCGCCGTCCACCGCTCCGGCGGCGGGATCGTCGGAGGCAGCGGAGCCGTCGGCGCCGTGGCCAGGTTCGCCCCGCCCGCCCTCGCCGAGACCTGGCTCGAACTCGTCCTGGGAGGTATGGCGCAGGTGCGGCGCTCGCCCCTGCCGGGGGAGGACGTGCGGCTGGCGGAGCACCACCACGCCGACAACCGCACCGTCCTGGGCTGGCACGGCGGCATCCGGCTGGACATGGCCGGCGGGGAGCGGCGCCACACCGACGCCTTCGCCACCCTCCTCGAACTCCTCGAACTCGCCGGCGCCGGCAAGTACACCGCGCAGGGGTTCGGCGCCGTCCGCGTGGACACGGTCACCTGCGGCCGACCCGCGGTGGAGGTAGCGGTCCCCCGCGCGCGGCGGATGGCCAACCGGGCGCTCCGGCGCGCACCCCAGCGCGTGGGCGACACCCACGCCCACGCCGTCGCCGAGGTGGAGGAGTTCGGCGGCACGCTGTTCGACTGACCCCGCAGACCGCCGGTTCCCGCCCGAGGACGGCGGGCGGGGACCGGTGCCCGACCGGGGACCCCGGTTCCCCCGGTCCCACCGGCTCCCACCCCGTGGACGGGGGTGGGAGCCGGTGCTCCCCCTCCACCCCGTCGTGTACCGTTTCCGTCCAGTGTTCCCTGGGCCGCCCCCCGCACGGCCGGGGGAGGGCGAAACACCCGTGCCCGGCCGGGCACGGGCCGACGCACGGGGCCGACCGGCCCCGCCCGGCTCAGCCGCGCGCGGCCCCTCCGTCCCGCGCGGTCCGCTCGGTCTCCCGCTCCCGGAGGGCGCGGGCCAGCCCCCGAAGATGGGGGACGAGCTCCCGGGGGATGAGCTCCGGTGCGTCCGGGGCCGCGGGGGATCCGTGCTGGTCGCGGTCGCGCAGCGCGACCGTCTCGAACGTGTGGGGTGCCATGGGGAGAACCTCCGTGCCGGGGAAGGGCCGTGCACCCAGCTCTCTCGGACAGCGTTCCGCCGGACGGAGCCGAACGGGGTCGAGCGCGACCGCGGGGGGTGACCCCGGGGCCGCGGACTGGTATCCGTGGTTCCTCACGGCCGGTGGAAGGCGGGCACCGTCCGAGAGGAGTCCCCAGGAGCCCGGCCCCGCGCCGCCCGCGCCCGCCCCGCACCCGCCGACGAGGAGACTCGACACGGTGACCTCCGTTCCCGCACCGCACCGCCCGCCCGGAGCCGAACCGGCCGCCGGGGGGCCGCCGCCCAGCGGGGTGGTGGTCGGCGTCGACCTGCGCGGCATCCAGGCCTACGTGTACAGCGGGCGCCGCATCCTGGACGCCGTGGGACGGGCGGCTCTCGTCGCCGAACTGACCGACACCTCCGACGCCGAGCACGGGATCGCCGACCTGGTCCCGTCGGACTGCGTGGTGCTGCGCGACGCGGGAGGAGCGCTCACCGCTGTCTTCCCCCGCGCGGACACGGCACGCGAGTTCACCGCCCGCTACACGCGGCGGCTCCGCGACCGCGCGGGGGACCTGACCCCCGTGGTCGCCCACGTCCCCTACGGCACCGCGGAGGACGCGACCCCGGCGCCGGGGACCGGCCGCGGCCCGGACCCCTCCCGGACCCGAGAGGGAGCCCGTGCCCCGCTCCCGGGGGTGGACGAGGCCCTGGCGGTCCTCCCGGAGCGGCTGCGGGAGGCCAGACGGCACATGTCGGCGCTGCACACCCCCGCCCACGGCTACGGCATCACCGCGGTCTGCTCCGTCAGCGGAGGCCCGGCCGAGTCGGTGGACAGCAGCCGGGCCCAGGACGAGCACGCCGACGTGCACGAGCGCGTGACCGCCGACGTCGCCCGGGCCCGGGGGATCGGCCGCCGCTGGCACCGCGCGCACAGCACCGCCTGGCTGGCCGGAGCGGCCACCGCCACCGGTGCCCCCGCGCTCGCGCTCCCGATGGAGGTCGACCGGCTCGGACGCGACCACGGCGAGGTCAGCCGGATCGCGGTCGTCCACATCGACGTCAACGGGCTCGGGATCATCCTGGGGTCCTACCGCGAGCGCGCGGGCGACCCCCGCGTGCCCGGCTCCGGGGCGATGGCCCAGCGCCGCCTCTCCAGCCGCATCGCCGGTCTCACCGAGGGGCTGGCCCGGGTCCTGGTGCGCGCGGTCGCGGCCGCCGTCCACGCCGGGCCCGGCCGGGCCCCCACCATCCCCGGCGCCGGCGCCACCCGGCCCGTCACCCTCTACCACGCGCCGCCGGGCCCCGTCCGGATACCGGTACGCCCCATCGTGGTCGCCGGGGACGACCTCACCGTCCTGTGCGACGCCCGGCTCGCCCTGAGCCTGGTCCGCTACGCGCTGGACTGGCTGGACGCCGACCCGGAGCGGATCGGGGACCCCCTCGACCCCCGGGTCGCGCTGCACCGCGCGCTCGCCGCGGCCCACGGCGACCTGCCCGGCGCGGGCCGGACCGTGCACCGGCCCGACGGGGGCGCGCACACCACCTTCGTGCCCACGGTCGGGGTCGGTGTCGCGGTCCAACCGGTCGGCGCGCCCCTCTCCCTGGGCTACGACCTGTGCGAGGCGATGTGCCGCCGGGCCAAACAGCACAGGGTCGCGCTCGCCGAGGCCGCCCCCGGCGCCCCGGACGAGCACGCCGTCGCCTGGACGACGCGCTTCGACGGCGTCGACCGGGTCCTGCGCCGACTCGACCAGGCCCGTCGGGCGCCCGTCCCCCGCACCGGACTGCCGTTGACCGGGACCGGGTTCACCCGCTTCCTGGACCGGTACCTCTCCGCCACGGCCCCCGGCAGCCTGCTCGCGGGCGGGGACACCCGGCGTCGGAGCTGGCTGGTCTCGGCCCTGGTCCCCCTGCTGGAGTCGGGTACCGACCCCGGCCCCGAGCTCATCCGTCGCGCCCACGTGACCGGCGCCCCGGTCGGGCTCCCCCGGGGCTGGACCCCCGGCGGGTTGCTCGACGCGGTCGAGATGATGGACCTGTACCTGGATCCGGGCCTGGCGGCGGCACTCGATCCCCACCGGCCCCCACCACAGGGGCGGACAGGGGCCGGTGGCCCACCCCTCCCGGCGCCGCCGGAAGGCGCGCGGTCGTGAGCGCGCCGGACCGCATCGTCGTACGCCTGGCCTCACCCGCGCTGTTCGTGGGCGCGAGCGCGGACGGGACGGGCGCCGACACGGACGTGGTCACCGACGGGCACGGCCTGCCCTACCTGCCCCGTCACCGCCTCGCCGCACGCCTGCGCGCGGGGGCGGCCGGTGCGCTGGCGGTCGCCCCGGAGCTGGCCGGCGCCTGCGGCGAGGTGTTCGGCCGGGGGCGCTCCCACGGTGCGGACCGAATGCTGCGGGTGGGTCACGCCGTCCTGGACGACGACGTGCGCTCGGCGGTCGTACGCGCCCTCGCCGGTCGGGGCGAACCCGTGCGCACCACCCTGCGCCGCGCGGTCACCGACGCCTACACCGCGCTGGAGTCGGGGACCGGGGTCGGCCCGGACGGCGCCCCTGAACCGGGACGGCTGCGCACGAACCGGGTGCTCCTGCCGGGGTTGGCCCTGTCCTCGGCACTGACCTGGGCGACCGCCCCCGGGGAGGAGCACTGGAGGCTGCTGGCCCGTGCCTGCCTGGCCACCACCCGGATCGGGCTGAGGGCCACGCGCGGACGGGGCCGGGTGGACGTGCGCCTGTCGGGGGCGGACGGGGACGATCCGCACGCGACGACGCTCCGCCTGGCCGCGCCGGTGAACGAGGGGTCCGACCGGGAAGGGCCACGCGTGTGAACACCGGCCCCTTCCAGGACGCGCCCCGCAGCCCGTGCCCCGCCCCCGCCGCGGGCACCGCTCCGCGTGCGGGGGTGGGTACGTGAACCCCCTCCCCGTCAGCGGGTACCTGCCGCTGCGCTACGTACTCACCGACAGCCTCGCGGTGCGCACCTCCCTCGATCCGCTGCGGATCGACTCGGAGCACTCGATCAGCGGGCGCGCGCAGCGGGGCATGCTCGCCGCGGCCCTCCAGCGCGCCGGTCGCGAGCGCGACCTGCACGACTGGGTGGCCCGGGGCGACCGGCTCCGCTTCGCCCCCGCCTACCCGCGCCTGGAACCGGGAGCCGACCCCGGCCTCCCCGGGGCCTGCGTGCCGCCGCGGGCGCTCGTGGCCTACCCCGCCCCCGCCCACCTCTTCACACCGGGCAAGGACGGCGACACCACCGTCGACGTGTTCGGGGACACCGACCCCGCCACCCCCTACCGGGCGGTCCGCGACCACATCACCCTGGACCGCTCCCTGCGCGCCGCCGTGAGCACCACCGCCGAGCAGTACCTCGGCCGGTCCCGCACCGGGGAGCGGGCCCAGGGCGTCCCCTTCTTCACCACCAGCCTCGACCCCGGCCAGGTCTTCGAGGCCCGCTGGCAGCTGCTCGCCACCGACACCGCCTCTTTGCGCGACCTCGCGGAGCGTGTCGTCGAGGTCCTCGCCGGGGCGGACGGGACCCTCACCCTCGGCTCCGGTGGGACCCGGGCCCACGGAGGCGTCCGCGTGGCCCCGGCGGACCCCGGCCGACTGCTCTCACCCGACCGGGTCGCGCACCTCCACGCACGCCACTGGCCCCCCGGCGCCCCCGTCGACCTCCTCCTGCTCTCCCCGGCGCTGCTGGTCGGAGCGCACGGCCAGGCCAGCCCGGGAGCACTGGTGCCCGCCGTGCTCGACCTCCTCGCCCGACGCCTCCCCGGCGCCGGAGCCCAGGTGCTCGCCGGCCACGTGGAGGCCGGGCTCCTCGGCGCCTACCACCGGGGCTACAGGGGGCCGATGGCCCAGCGGTGGGCGGCTCGGCCGGGGGCCGTGGTCCGACTGCGGTTCGACGGCGGGCTGAGCGCCGGCCAGGCCCGTGACCTGGAGGCGCATCCACTGGGCGAGCGGGTGGTGGACGGGCACGGCCAGTTCACGCTCCTCCCCGCGCCACCCCGCGAGCCCCGCCCGCTCGCGCCGACCGCGGTCCCGCTCGCGGCGGGCCCACGGGACGCGGAGCCCCCTTCACCCGACCTGCGGGCCCCGGCCCCCTCCGACCCCGCCGGTACAGCCCCCGCGGTCCCGGAGGGGGAGGGCCCGCTCGCCGCGCTCTACGACCAACTCCTGTGGAACGCCGCCTCCCAGCCGGTCCGCGACCACGCCCGCGCCCTCGCCCGGGACTCCGCCCGCGGGCTCGCCCCCCTCACCCCCAGCCTGCTCGGCCGCCTGCGCGAGGTCGTCGTCCACCCCCACCACACCCCCGACGACGCCCTGTCCGCACTCGGCCGCACCGTCGCCGGCCGCGCGCACGGCCCCGCCGACGCCGACCGGGCAGGCGCGCACAAGGTCCTGCACGACCGGGCCGCCCGCGCCCTGGCCCGCGCCCGGCTGGCCCGGCCTGGCCGCCCCGGACCCGTGTCCGTGCGGTCATGGCTGGGATCCCTGGCGGGCGGGGGCGCCGCCGTCGCCTGGTGGCGCGACAACCGGCCCGAACCCCCGCACAGCACCGGATACGCGCACGCGATCGCCGCCGTCGACCTCTCCCTGCCGGACGGCCTGCCCCCGCACGGCCACCCCAGCGGCCTCTCCGACCGCGCCCGCACCTGGGAACGGCGGGCCGCGGCACGCCTGACCCTGGTCCTCGTCTCCTCCTGGCTGGCGGAGACCGCCCGGCTCCTGCGCTCCGCCCAGGACGGCCGCCACGCGCCGGGGGGCCCCGGTTGAGCACCGACCACCTCCGCCCCGGCCTCCTGTGGGAGGTCGCCGTCCGGATGTGCCTGATGTCCGACACCCACGTCGGCGCCGCCCAGGCGGTGCCCCGCCACGCCGCCGAGAGCGACGTGGACCTGCACGTGGACCGGGACCCGCGCACGGGGGTCCCCCGCCTGCGAGCCACCACCCTGGCCGGGCTGCTGCGCCACGAACTCGCCGCCCGCACCGGCGACCCCCGCCGGGTGCGCGAGCTCTTCGGCGCCGCCGAGTCCCGGTCCGCCCCGGGCCGGGAACCGGACCCGCCCCTCACCAGTGCTCTGGACGTCGACGACGCCGGTGCCGAACTGCCCGAGGACACGACGCTCGCCGTCCGGGTCGGCACCCGCGTGGACCCGGCCACAGGGACCGTCCGGCCGGGACGCATGTGGCAGTGGGAGGTCCTGCCCGCGGGGACCGTGTTCACCGCCCACCTGCGGTTGCACGTACCCGCCCCGGCCGACGAGGCGCGTCTGCTCACCCTGCTCGTCCTGGCCGCCGAAGGACTCTCCGGGGACGGCCCCGGCATCCGTGTCGGCGGCCGCACCGGGCGCGGCTACGGCGCGGTCCGCGCCACCCACTGGGCGGTGGAGCGGCACGACCTCACCGACGAGCACTCCTGGTTCGCCTACCACGCCCGCACCTGGTCCGAACGCTGGGAGCGCGGCGCCGACGCGCTCGGGGACGCACCCGCCGACCTGGCCACCGCCCTGGACGTCCGGCTGCGTGCGGACGGGCGGGCGGCGACGGCCGCCCACCTGGCCGCCCGCGCCGACCAGCGCGACCACCGCCACCGTGCCGAACTCCACCTGACGCTGGCGGTGGCCGAGCAGTCCGCGCCCGCGGACCCGTCCTCGCGCGAGCCCCGTCCGGGCCTGCTCATGGTCGGCGACGTGCCCGCGCCCGAGAGGCTCGGCGCGGTGGACCGGGCGCACCGGCACCGCCCGGTCGTCTCCGACCCGGACAAGGCCTTCGTCCGCCTCGCGCCGGTGCTCGGCGACACCGCCCTGTTCGCCCTGTTCAAGAGGATCGGCGGCAGGCTGGTCCGGGACGCGGCCGAGCACCTCGGGGCGGAGGAGTGGCGCTGGCGGGGTTGGCACGCACACTGGTGGGGCGCGGACACCGACCCCGGGACCGCTGTCCCGAGCCCGTCGCGGGTCCGGCTGCGCTCCACCCCGCACCTGAGGGGCGGGGCGCCACTGACCACCACCCGCCTGACCGTGGACGCCCTGTTCGGCGACGCGGTGGACGGCCGCCTGTTCACCACCGACCTGTACTGCGGGGGGAGCGGCGAGGTGGTGCTGGACGTCCGCGAGCCCGACGACGCGGTGCGGGGGCTGCTGGCGCTCGTCGTACGCGAACTGGCGACGGTCCCCTTCGACACCCTGGGCGCCGGGGCGGGGAGCGGGAACGGACGCCTGACCGCGACCCGGGCCGTCCTCACCACCCATACGGGGGACGGCGGACCGCCGCACCGGGTGGATCTGCTCACGGCGCTGTTCGACCCCGCCGGAGGGGCGGCGGCCACCGCGCGCGGCTGGGTGTGCGCTCTGCGCGCCCGGCTCGGGGGAGGGGGAGGAGGAAGGGGAGTGAGAGGGCGGGGACCGGAGTGAGGCGGGGACCGGCGACCGCCGGGTGTACGGCTCCCGGACCGCTGGGCGAAGACGAGCGACGACAGAGACGGAGCAACGGTGGACCACACACCCCCACGGCCGGAGGGCCTGGCCGTCCGGCGCCTGGACGGCGGCCAGGTGGAGGACGTCCTCGCCGACGTCTTCACCCACGGCACCCGCTGCCGCCTGTTGGACACCGGCGCCGACGGGATCCCCGGAGCGCCGGGAGCCCCCCAGTGGCTGCTCGCCGAACTCGGTGACGGCCGGATCACCGGATCCTGCCCGGGAGGGCGCTGGCGCCGCTCCGACCACCCCTCCACCGCCCACCTGTCGGCCCCCGCCCTGGACCCGGGGACCGACCGGTGGCGGGTCCTGGAGGTCCTGGTGTTCGGACCGCACGCGCAGATCAGGCTCGGGGAGGGGGCCTCCGCCGGGTGGATCGGCGCGGACGACCCCGCCCCCCTCCCGGAGTGGCTGCGCCCGCGCGACCGCTCGTTCCTCCTCCAGGGGTGGAACGGCCCGGCGCACAGCCGCACCCTCGACGGGCAGGTGCCCTTCTCGGTGACCGGGGAGCCCTCGGGCTCCCTGGCCGTCCTCCCGGTGGGGTGGTCCGACTTCACCGGCCGTCCCCGGCCGCGTCCGGGCAGGCGCGGCGCCGCCCTGGAGAGCGCCGGTACCTGGCTGACCGTGCGCGAGTACTGGGCGTCCGACCCCGGCACGGGTGCCGTGGGGGTGGGCTTCCACCGGCTCACGGGGATGCGGACCGGGGCCAAGCCGACCGGTCCGGAGTTCGACGTGGGCACCGGCGACGAGATCGGGGAGGCGGAGCGCCGATGGTGAACCCCCGCGAAGTCGCCGCCCGGTTCGGGGGGAGGCCGTCCCCGGAGCCCTCCGCCGCGCCCTCCTCCGGCCCGGACACCGACCCCGCACCGGAGCGGCCGGGCGGCCGGTTCCACGCCACCGCCCCCTACGGGCTGGTCGCGCTCGCCGAGACCCCCATGCCCGCCGCGGACCTGCACTCCGGCCATGCCACGGACGATCTGCTGCGCAGCCACGACCGCACCGTGGACGGGACCCGTTCGGGGTGGATCGACCTGGCCGTCACGACGCTCACCCCCACGTTCGTCGGCCAGACCCCCGAACGCGGCCGGGTCAGCTCCTCCGTCCGCTTCCCGCACGGCGACCGGCTCCTGCCCGCACTGCCCGGCTCCACCCTGCGCGGACTCGTCCGCAACACCGTGCGCATGCTCACCGGTGGTGAGACCGGCCCGGTCAACACCCCGATGCTCTTCTTCCGGGCCCCCGTGCGCATCGATCCCGCCGGCGCCGACAGCAGCCTGTCCACCCGTGCCCGCCAGGTCATGGCCAGGAAGCACGCCGACTACCGGAGGAACCGGTCGGGGCTGCGCACCAGGCAGGGGTTCCTGTTCCACTCGCCGCCCGACGGGCGCTGGTACGTGGTCGGGGTCCCGGCCACCGCGCTCTCGGCCGACCCCGGCCAGGCGCTCAAGGTGTCCTTCGCGGTCCTGCGCGAGAGCCTGCGCACCTGGGACTTCGGGGTCGCGGACTTCCCCGACCCTCCCCGCGGCAGCACCTACGTGCCCACCACGCACGAACAGCACGGCAGACTCCAGCACCGGTGGGTGCACGCCGTCCACCTGCCGGGTGAGCGGCGGATCGCCGCCGTCGCCCCCACGGCCGAGCAGGCGCGGGAGTACCTCGGCTCCCGGGTGTCCAGCGCCCGTGACCTCGGTCGCGGCGGGGTCGTCCAGGCCCTGGTCGTGCTGACCGGCGTCGCCGCCGGGGAGCGCCGCAACGCCTACCTCTTCCCCCGCCCCCGCGACCTTCGCGGCGGGCGCCTGGCAGTGCCCGAGGCCATGGTGGAGCTGTTCGAGTCGGCCGAACAGGTCACCGGCTACCAGCGGGCGGCCTTCCCCGACGGCCTGGGCGCGGGAGGCGCCGAACCCGCCCGCGAACCGGTGGCCGGGGCCGGCGGCGGAGGGCTGCCCCGGCGCAGCCTCGAACCGGTCTGGTTCGACGTCGACCCGTCCGGAACGGTGGTGTCCTTCGGCCGTTCGGGCGGCTACCGCATCGCGGTCAGCGAGGACAACCCGATCCGCCGCGCCGTCCCCGCGCCCGTGCTCGGACCCCAGCACGGCGACCCCGGCCGTGCGGGCCGGGCGGGCCGCCCCGTGGACGTGTGCCGCGCCCTGTTCGGTGACACCGACACCTTCGAGGGGGAGGCCGGAGCCTCCAAGGGGCGCGTCTCGTTCGGCAACGCGCTCTCCTTCGACCCCGACCCGGACTACCCCGACGGGGCGGCGCTGCGGGTGCGCCTGCTCTCACCCCAGCGGGGGTGCTTCGCCAACTACCTCGTGCAGGGGCCCGACTCCGGGTCCGGGGACCGGCCCGACATCGTCACCTGGTCGCACGAGGGCAGGATCCGCCTGGGCGGGTACAAGGTCTACCTGCACCGGCACCGGCGGGGCGGCGGTACCCCCTTCCGCTACGACGCCCGCGCACAGGAGGAGCTGGACCTGGCGGTGCTGGACCCGGAACGCAGGGCGGAGCCGCCCCGCGACACCCAGCGCGACGTGGTCCCGCTCCGGGACGGCCTGACCTTCCACGCGCGGATCACCTTCACCAACCTCACCGACGGGGAACTCGGCGTGCTGCTGCGCGCCCTGCTCCTCGACAACCCGGCCGACGGTGGGGACCCCGCCGACCCCGGACACGCCCACAAGATCGGGATGGGCAAGTCGCTGGGCATGGGGAGCGTGCACCTGCGGCCGGAGCTGTACCTGGTGGACCGGCGCGCCCGCGCCCTGGACCTGGCCCCCTCCGCGGGGGTCGTCCGCGCCACCGACGACCAGGTCGGGTGGTTCCTCGACGCGTTCGGCGGTGCGCTGGCGGGGCGGCGCCTGTCCGGCGAGCCCGACCCGGGGCGGTGGCGGGAGGTGGAGCAGGCACGGGACGTGTGCCTGGCCGGCCGGTGGCGCGGCCGGCTGCCCTGGGAGGAGACGGCTGTGATGTCCCTGCGCGAGTTCGCCGAGTACCCGGTCCTCCCCCCGCTGGACAAGCGCTTCGCCGGCACCGGGCGGGCCCAGGGGGGCTGACCGCCCGGGGCGGGATCCTTCGCGGGACGCCACCGGGGTGTGCCGGGGCGCCGGCGGCCGGGAACGGGCCTACCTGTCGATGGCCTCCGCCAGCGCCTCCACCAGGTCGGCGCGAAGGTCGGGGTCGTCCCAGGCCCCCGCCCACAGCGGGGGGACGCCGGCGTCCTCGTCGAGCAGTCCGCCCAACAGGGACTCCAGGGCGCCCTGCGGGTCGGCGTCGAAGGCGGACCTCGACTCCTGGGCCCGCGTGGTCAGGGCCAGGCCGGTCCGGCGCAGCCAGGACCGCTCCTCCTCGCCGAGGACCTCGCGCCGCTGCGAGGGCTCCTCCACGGGGCCGTCGGAGTCGGGGACGGGGGAGTAGGGGGCGCTGCGGGCCCGGCCGCGCGCCTGCTGCACCAGCTCGAAGTGGCGGGGCATGGTCGTCGCCATCCGGCCCAGGACGCCGGTCAGCCGCCTGGCGACGTCCTCGCCATTCAACTCGGGCAGGAGGCGGCGGAGCAGGAGGCGCCGCCGCTGGTCGGGGGTGCGGCCCGGGTCGGCGTCGCGTCCGGCGGCCAGTTCGGCCATCTTGCGGAGCAGGTAGTCGCCCGTGGCGGTCGAGACCATGGGGGGCTCCTTGACAGCCGTGAGCGTGCGGCCGTTCAGGTCGGCGACCGGTACGGCGCTGCCGTCCTCGGTGAAGGAGACCGTCTCGCCCGGATGGATGTCCTCGGGGAGGTCGGCGGCGGGGTTGCCCCAGCCCGCGGTGAGCACCAGCATGGCCAGCGCCTCCTGCTCCACCACGTCCGTGGCGACCAGGGCGACGTCGCGGCGCTGGGCCCAGCGCCGCGGACGCTCGGAGAAGGCGCAGCGGACCCGGCCGTCGGGCGCGCTCTGCGGGTAGACGTGGCGCAGGTTCTTGTAGGAGCGGTCCCGGCGCACGTCGTCCAGGGCGTCCCGCAGCCGGTGCGCGGCGGTGCGGTCGACGCCCGTGTCGCCGGGCGCGGCGCGTCCCATGCGCACGGCGATGACGCTGTCGGGAGCCGCTCCGTGTACCGGGCACGGGCAGTGCTCGGCGCACAGGTCGACGTAGTCGCAGAACTGTTCGGAGTGACCCGAGCAGCCCTGCGCGGTCCCGTCCGCGGAGCACGGCCCGCATCCCAGGACACGCGTGAAGACGCGCAGGAAGGCGGCGGAACCGAACAACTCCCAGACGGAGCAGTGGTGCGTGCTCACGAACTCTTCTCCCCGGGTGCTCCGGGGCCGGGTCGCTTTCCCAGCCCTCCGGGAAAGCGCGTGCGAAAGAGACGTGAGACCTCAGGTGACACCCCCGCGTGAACGGGAGGTCTTATAGCAAAATAGGGCCGCTATGGAGGAAATGTCAATTCTTGGGGGGCTTATCGAGTGATGTCGACCAATTTTGATCATCATAAAATGGACATCAGAAACACGAGCCCCATTTCTTTCTCCGGTTTCCCCTGTGGGGCACGCCCGCAGGGCACCCGGGCGTGTGTCCGAGAGACTGCGGTGAAGGCCTTGGACCGGGGTGCGCCGCGCCGGTCGGCTGTCGCACACCGAGACGAACGGAGGGCGCCGGATGCCGGTGGTCAACCTGACGCCGCATGCGGTGACAGTCGTGGACGAGAGCTCCCGCGTCATCCGGTGCTGGCCGCGATGCGACGAACCGGCCCGGGTCGAGGCGGTGCGCGTCCCCGTCGGACTGGAGGTCGCGGGGGTTCCGCTGATGGCGGAGGAACGGACCAGGGCCAACCTGCCCGAACCACAGGAGGGGGTGTGGTTCATCGTCTCCTCCGTCGTCGGCTCCGCACATCCCGAGCGGCGGGACCTGCTCGTGCCCTCCGACCTCGTACGCGACGGGAAGGGGGTGGTGACCGCGTGCCGCTCCTTCGTGATCAGCGGTTCACCGGTGCGCGGTCGCGCCGCGGCCACCGCGGCCGCGACCGTCACCGGGGAGAGGATCGGCGCCTGAGCGCCCCGGCCGGCCCCGCCCCGGGGTGCGGGACCGGCCGGGGACGCCCCGGTCCTTCCGCCCTTTCCCTCGCCCTTCCGCCCGCCCCCGTTCATCGGAGAACCGGACGTCTCCCTCCCTGGAGAAAAGGAGAGCCGCGCCAGTAGCGTGGGCTTTCCCGAACCGCCCCCGATTCCTTCCGAGAAGGAGACCGTGGACAGTCCCCGAACCGCCGTCGTGCTCGTCGGGCAGAACCCCACCCCGGCCCTGCTGTCCTCGCTCACACTCCCCGCCGACCACCTCCTCCTGGTCGGCAGCGACGGGACCCTCCCCGTCGCCCACCGGGTCGCCCGCGCGGTGGAGCGTCTCACCGACCGCGCGTCGGTGCGGGTGGCCAGTGTGGGACCCGACCCCCACGACTTCGGACCGGTCACCGACACCCTGGCCGCGTTCCACCGCGACAACGGGGAGGAACCCTGGTTCCTGGACTACACCGGCGGTACCAAGGTGATGAGCGTGGCCGCCGCCCTCTTCCACGAACAGGCGCTGCCCGCCGACAGACACCCCCAGGTCCTCCGCTGGCGCCACTACCTCGACGCCCAGCGCGACCTCCTGCGCACCGCCGACGGCTCGCACCCGGGGCGCCCGGTGGCCGGGGACGGCGTCGACCTGCGCACCCTCGCGGAGGTCCACGGCGCACGCTGGCTCGACGACCGCGACCCCGAACCCGTCCGCCTGTTCGTCCAGGGCGGCAAGCAGGCCCTCCTGGCCCGCTTCCCGGACATGACCCCCGCGGTGCGCCGGGGAGTCGTCGCCGAGGGGCGTGTGCTCTCCCACCTGCTGCGGCACACGCGCCGCCACCAGGGGACCGAGGTCCTGGGCCCCCGGCAGGTCGCCGACCCCCTCCACCCCGCCGGCGCCGTCGCAGACTTCGACGCCGTCGTCCGCTACCGCCACCGCGTGCTGTGCGTCGAGGCCAAGTCCCGCCCCGACGACGTCGTCGCCCGGGCCGGGTGGACCGTGACCAAGGCCCGCCGGGTCTTCGGCGGAGCCGTCCAGGTGCTCTTCGTCCACTCCGGGCCGGCCGTCCCCGGGCTCCGCGCGCGCGTCACCGCGTACAACCCGGCGCTGAGCGCGCGCAGCGTCCACGTGTGGAGCCTGGACGACCTGCTCGCCCGGCTGACCTCCTTCGAGGAGGTCCGCAAGGCGTTCTTCCCCGGACTGGGCGCTCCACCGCGCGGCGCGGAAGGGACGCCACACCCCGCGGCGCCCGGCGCACGGGGTCCCGGATCGCCGCCGCCCGAACGCCACCCCGACCCCGGGGACGGCCCCGTCCTGGTCACCTCCCTGGGCGGCAGCCGCATGGGCACCCTGACCGCCGTGCACGCCCACCGCCCCGCCAGCACGCTCATCCTGCCCTCCCGGCAGAGCGTCCTCGGCGGGGTGCGCGAGGCCGCCGCGCGCACCCTCTACGCGGCCGAGCACCCCGGCGAGGCCCGACCCGGGGCGGCCCTGCTCAAGGAGAGCGGATACCGCGACCGCGTGCGCTTCACCCCGGAACCGGTGGACGGGTCCGACACGGAGGCGGTCACCGCGGTCGCCCGCCGGTGGATCGCCGACCAGGGCTCCGGCGCGGCACCGGGGCCGGTGATCGTCGACATCACCACCGGGACCAAGGCGATGAGCCTCGGTCTGGCCCAGGCCGCCCGCCGGTCGGGTGCCTGCGTCACCTACCAGTTGGGCCGGCGGCGCACCGTGGTCTGCCTGACCCACGGCGCCGTGCCGCTGCGGGGCCGCGCCCGCGTGGACTGGCCGCTGCTCCTGCCGGGGTACTCGCCCCTGGCCGGCCCCCTGGCGGAGAGGGCGTGCGAGGCGGCCCTCGGCCAGGTCGACACCGGTCTGCTCGACGCCGCCCGCACCGCCCTGGTCCGGGCGGCCGGCGGCCCCGTCGGGGTGTGGATGGACGACTCGCTCGGCGACCCGGTGGAGTGCCTGTCCGCCCAGGAGAGGCCCAGCCTCGTGCTCACCTTCGACGACCGTGCCGTGGGTCTGGCCGCCCCCGGCTGGACCCGGCGCCGGACCCCCGGGGGTGACGCGCACCCGGTGGGCCGGGGCGCGTGGGCGCAGAGCGTGTTCTCGGCGACCCTGCTCCTCAACACGGGCTGCGACGTGGCGGGGACCGTGGTCGCCCTCACCCGTCCCGGAGGGGACGTCAGCCGCGCGGTCGAACTGGTCGACTGGATCACCCAGGCAGAGGAGGGGAGAAGGGGGGACCCGGCACGGATCGGGTTCGGTGAGCCACTGCGCCCGCTCGTGGCGGTGGCGTCCCCGGAGGCCCTCCCGGAGCTGTTCGACACCGACGTCAGCCTGCTCTGAGCCCCGCCTGTGCCGGGGGAGCCCCGAGGGTGCGGGCCCCGGCCCTCCCCGACCAGCTCCTGCCCGGGCAGGAGCGGCGGTCGAGGGGAGGGACGGCCACCGGGGACGGACACTTCTGTTTTCCGGGGCTCGCGCCGGGTCGGCGGGTGGATCGCCCCGGCCCCGTGAGGCACCCTCTCCGGTGGGGGACGAGCCGGTCCCGGTGTGACACGGCCGCCGCGCGGGGGCGCGGGGGCGGGAACGGAGCCGCGCGTGGTCGGGGGAGCAGCGGTCGCCGGTGGCGGCGCGGGAGCTGGGACGGGGAGTTTCGCGGGGGCCGCGCTGGCCGGGACCGCGGCGGCGGTGCTGGTGGCCGCGGGGTGCTCTCCGGGGTCTTCGGGAGAGGACGGGCCCTTCGCGGGGCAGGAGGTGGACTGGCGGACCTGCTACGACGAGCAGCAGGTCGGTGAGCTCGCCGACTGGGGCGCGGATCCGGACTGGTTGGAGATCCTGCAGTGCGGGACCGTCACCGTCCCCCTGGACCACGACCGGCCGGACGGGACGCTGCTGGACATCGCCCTGATCCGGGCGCCCGCCACCGGCCCGGCGGAGGAGCACCGGGGCTCCCTCGTGCTCAACCCCGGGGGGCCCGGTGTCTCCGGCATCGAGATGCTGGACTTCCCCTTCTTCGGCGACGACGTGCGCGCCGCCTTCGACCTGGTCTCCTTCGACCCGCGCGGTGTCGGGGAGAGCGGGGGCTTCGCGTGCGGGGACCAGTACGTGATGGACGACGCACTCCAACGCATCGCCGGCATCGACCCCGCGGACCTGACCGACGTGGAGCTCCAACCCTTGGAGGACGCCGCCCGCCGTTACGCCGAGTCGTGCACGGAGGCGGTGGGGGAGGAGTTCCTCGCCCACCTGGGCACCGTGAACGTCGTCCGCGACCTGGACGTGATCCGGGACGCGCTCGGCGACGAGCGGTTGAGCTTCGTGGGCTACTCGTACGGGACGCACATCGGCGCCCTCCACGCGCAGATGTTCCCGGAGAGGACGCGGGCACTGGTCCTGGACGGTGCGGTGGAGACCGAGCTGTCCAACGCGGGGGTCGCCCTGGACCAGGTCGCCGCCCACCAGAACACCTGGGACATGTTCGTCGCCCACTGCACGGCCGGGGTCGAGGGGTGCCCGTTCGCCGAACCGGGCCCCGCCCCCGAGGGTGCGGACGGGAGCGGAGCCGACGCCCGGATGGGGGAGCTCATGGCCGGACTCGACCGGGACCCGGCCGAGGCGGAGGGCATCCCGGTCGACGGGGCGACCCTGCTCCGGATGATCGGCATGGAGCTGTACTACGAGGAGAGCTGGGGCTACCTGGCCGAGCTGCTCGTCGCGCTCGGCAGCGACGACGAGGAGGGAACGGCGCGCCACCTCGGGGAGCTGTACGACAACACGTTCGGCAAGTACAAGGACGTCGACCCCGAGGACGTCGACCCGCGGATGGAGCACCAGGACGCCAACGCCGTGTTCACGGCCGTGAACTGCGCCGACCGCGCCGATCCCGAGGACGTGGCGGACTACCGGGACGCGGCCGACCGCGCGGACGGGCTGTCCCCGCTGTTCGGCCCCGCACTGGTGTGGGAACAGCTGCCGTGCGCGTACTGGCCGGAGAGCGAGGAGGCCCCCACGGGGTTCACGGCCCCGGACGCGCCGCCGATCGTGGTGATCGGGACGGTCGGGGACCCGGCCACCCCCTACGCGTGGGCCGAGGAACTCGCGGAGCAGCTGGAGACGGGCGTGCTGGTCACCTACGAGGGCGCCGGCCACACGCTGTACGGGAAGGGGCGCAGCGACTGCGTGGACCGACCCGTGGACGCCTACCTGCTGACGGGGGAGGTGCCGCGAACCGGTCTCACCTGCCCGCGCACCTGACCAGGGGCGGCGGCACCAATCAAGACCGACTGTTTACCTCCCGAACGGGATGTTACCGTCCGTGATCGCCCGCCTCTCCGCTGGGATGGTGCGAAAGGCCCCGGCAGTGGCCGGTCGGCGCTGACGGGAACGGGGCAACGGTGCGGACAAGGCGTCATACGGGTGCTGGCGGGCGGTTCGGCGGAGCGGGGGCACCGCTCCTGGCGGGAGGACTCGCGGTGGTACTCGCGGCGACCACGGGGTTCGCACCGCTCCCGGCCGACGTCGGCGTGCCACTCCCGTTCTACGGCCAGGACGTCGCCTGGAGCCCCTGCTTCACCCGGGAGGAGCTGGACGCGGTCGACGCCGACGCGGGCGAGGGCACCCCCGCCTGGATGGCGCAGCTGGAGTGCGGAACGCTCACGGTTCCGGTCGACTACGGCCGCCCCCGCGGGGAGACGGTCGCGATCGCGCTGACCCGCAGGCCCGCGCACGGGCCGGAGACCGGGCGCAGGGGTTCACTGGTGGTCGACCTCGGGGGCCCCGGGGTCTCGACGGTGGACGGCATGCGCAACCCCTTGCTGGGGGAGCGTGTCCAGTCCGCCTTCGACCTGGTGGGGTTCGATCCCCGCGGGGTCGGGCGCAGCGAGGGCCTGGAGTGCGGTGGGTCGCGGACCTGGAACCGGGAGCTGGAGCGCCTCGTGCCCGAGGACGCGGCGAAGGCGACCGCCACGGAACTGCGCGGGCTGGGCGATGCGGCCGAGGACTACGGGGCGAGCTGCGCCGAAGAGGTCGGTGAGGCCTTCCTGTCGCGGATGGGCACCGTCAACGTGGTCCGTGACCTGGACCTCCTCCGTGACGCCCTGGGCGACGAGAAGCTGACGTACGTCGGCTACTCGTACGGAACCCACATCGGGGCCCTGTACGCGGACATGTTCCCCGACCGTACGAGGGCGCTGGTCCTGGACGGGGTCGTGGACACCGCGCCGTCCAACGTCCGGCTCGCGGTGGAGACCCAGGAGGCATTCCAACGTGTCTGGGAGATGGTCGGCGACCACTGCGTCGAGACCGCGAAGGACTGCCCCTTCACGTCGGGGAGGGCCACGGGAAAGGAGACCCTCCGCCTCCTGGAGCGGTTCGACCAGGACCGGCCGACGGTCCGGGGCCGGACGGTCACCGGTGACATGCTGATGGAGATGGTGGGCACACAGCTCTACGACGAGTGGTCGTGGGACTACCTGGTCGGGTTCTTCACCGCCCTGGCCGGGGGCGACACCGGCTCCGAGACGTACGAGCGGTACCTGGAGTACATGTTCGACCGCACGTTCGGCGCCGAGAGCGGCGAGAGGGCGGACTCCTACACGGCCGTCATGTGCGCCGACCGCGACGACCCGAAGGACCTGCGCGTCTACCAGGAGGCCGTCGAGGCGGCGGAGCTCCGCGCGCCGCTGTTCGGCGGAGCCCCCGTGTGGGAGACGACTCCGTGCGCCCGCTGGCCCCTCGCCGAGACGGGCGCCCAGGAGTTCACGGCGTCCGCGGCACCGCCGATCGTGCTCGTGGGAAACCTCGGGGACCCGGTGACCTCCTACCGGTGGGCCGAGCGCATGCACGCCCGGCTGACGACCTCGGTCCTGGTCACCTACGAGGGCGGCGGCCACACCGTGTACGGGGTGGGCAAGAGCGCCTGCGTGGACGGACCCCTGGACGAGTACCTGATCACCGGGAAGGTACCGGAGCCGGGACTGACCTGCCCGCAGGTCCTCTCCTGAGGGCTGTCCCGAACCGTTGCCGGTGTGACGCGAGGGGTTCTGACCTGGATGACCCCGTACGTGTGGACGGTGTGGGCGCCCGAACCCGCCACAAGTACAGGATCACGGAGGGGGGCGGAGTTGTGAACCTTCTCGGTCGGTACACGTTCGCGTCCCCGGCTGCCCCGGAACGACCACCCGGCTCCGCCCCGACACACCGCGGCCCCGTCCGCCGACGACACCCGCCCGGTCCGCCCGGCCACGCCCGGTACCTCTCCCCGTGCCGTAAGGACACGCCGCCCGCCGCCCTCCGCGACCGGGCGCGTACACTCGGAGCATGGCCGCTACTCGCGCGTGTGGACAGGGCTCGGCCCTCACCGCCCCGTACCCGACCACCGCGGCCCCCTCCACCGTCACGGGATCGACCTCCGCCGTGCCCGAGGCTCCCCGGACCGGTCTCAGGGCTCTCCACGGCCACGGTTAGCGACCTTCCTCCCGCTACCGCGACCGTCCCTGCCCGTCCGCGCCCACGCGCGTCGCCTCCACGCACACACGGTGCGCCCCCCGGCTCCGGGCAGGGCCCCGCGCCGGCCCCCACCGGCCCGCCACGCAACACCCCCTCTTTCTCTCCGCCGGCCCTCGGCATCCCGTCGGCCGTGCCCACCGGCGCCGTCCGTGCGAACGGACCGCGCCACACCCGAAGGGAACCCTCGTGAAGCTGAGCGAACTGCTCGAAGGCCACGACCACCAGGTCCTGCACGGCGACCCGGACACCGAGGTCACCGCCGGACCGTGCCTGGACGTCCACCGGGTGGCCCCGGGCTCGCTGTTCGTCGCCGTGCCCGGACACGACGGGGGCGGAACCGCCGGTGCCGTACCCGCCCTCGTCCGGGGCGCGTCGGCCGTCCTCGTCGAGGCGGGGCCGCCCGGCACCCCGCCATGGTCCTCGCACCCCGACGCGTGCGTGGTCCTGGTGGCCGACGCCCGCACCGCGGCGGCGGTCGTCTCCGCGCGCTACTACGGGCACCCGGGACGGGGGATGGACGTGGTCGCGGTCACCGGGACCAACGGGAAGACCTCGGTGTCGTCCATGTACGAATCACTGCTGAGCATCTCCAAGGGCGCCCGGGTCGGGGTCATCGGCACCTCCGGCAGCCGCACCGGCGGCGACCCCGTACCGATGCCCCGGTCGGTGCTGAGCACCCCCGAATCCCCCGACCTCCAGTACCTCCTGGGGCGCATGCGCGACCGGGGCACCGTCAGCGTGGTGCTGGAGGCCACCTCGATGGGGCTGCTGCACCACCGCGTGGACGGTTCCTTCGTGGACGTGGGGATCTTCACCAACCTGACCCAGGACCACCTGGACGACCACGGCACCATGGAGAACTACCGCGACGCCAAGCTGCGCCTGTTCCAGGGCATGTGCCGCCACGCCGTGGTCAACGCCGACGATCCGGTCGGGGAGACGATCCCCGCCATGATGCCCGGCGCGGTGACCACCTACGGCATCGACGCCGAGGCCGACTACCGGGCGACGGACCTGGTCGTGGACGCCTCGGGGACACGTTTCGTCCTACACCACGACGGCCGCAAGTACCCGGCGGCGATCCCCGTCCCGGGCAAGTTCTCGGTCTCCAACGCGCTCGCGGCCGTGGCCGCCTGCCACCGGTTCGGCCACGACCTGGGCTCCCTCGTGGCCGCCCTCGACCGTATGCCGCAGATCCCCGGCCGGTTCGAGCACTTCGACGCCCCGGGCGGGGTCTCCGTGATCGTGGACTACGCCCACTCGCCGGACTCGCTGGACAAGGTCCTCCAGACGATCCGCGGATTCGCGCGGGAGCGGGTCCTCACCGTCTTCGGCTGCGGAGGGGACCGCGACACCACCAAACGGGTACAGATGGGGGAGATCGCGGGCACCTACTCCGACCTGTGCTTCCTGACCTCGGACAACCCGCGCGGCGAGGACCCGGAGGTGATCATGGACCACATCGCTCCGGGGATCACCGCGACCGGCACCCCTTTCGAGCGGGTCAGCGACCGCCGCGCGGCCATCACCGCGGCCCTGGCCGAGGCGGGGCCGGGCGACGTCGTCCTGCTCGCGGGCAAGGGCAGCGAGTCGTACCAGATCGTCGGCGACGAACTGCTCCCCTTCGACGACATGGCGACCGTCCGCGAAATCTCCCTGGCCTGAGCCGCGGCCTCGCCCGCGCCGTGAGGGCGAGCGGTGCCGGAGATCCCGGCGACAGGAAACCGCGCGGCTCCGCCGTCCCCTTCAGGACGGGGCCGGAGCGCCCCCGGCAGGCTCCGCGGCAGAGTCGTCCGGCCCGGGCACGCCGGGCAGGCCGTCGATGCTGGTGGCGTTGCGGGTGCGCCAGTAGTCGGTGAAGTAGTCGGGATCGCGGCGTTCGTGGGAGCGGTCCAGCAGATCGCGGTCGCCGCGCACGTCCATCAGGGGCACGGAGAAACCACAGGAGTCGGAGACGCGCCGGACGTCGACCACGACGACGGCGCGCTGTCCAAGGGCGCGCTCCTTGGGGAAGTGGGAGCGCAGCTCGTCGAAGCCGGTGTCGGTGGGCAGGACGACGCGCCCCCGGCCGTGGAGGCGCACGATGGACGGCGGACCGTCGAAGGCACAGAACATCAGGACGACGCGCCCGTTCTCCCTCAGGTGGGCGATGGTCTCCGTCCCCGAGCCGGTGTAGTCGAGATAGGCCACCCGGTCCTCGCCGAGTACGGCGAACGTGCCGCCCATGCCCTTGGGGGAGACGTTGACGTGCCCCTCCGCGCCCAGCGGCGCGGTGCCGACGAAGAACACCGGCTGGTCGAGGAGGAACCGCGCCAGCCTGGGGCCGATGGTGTCATAGATCTTTGCCATGACGGCAAGTCTGTCATCGGGGGGCCGTGCGGACCCGGGCAGCCGGACGATAGGGACCCGGTGAGCCCCGGCCCGCCCGGACACAGCGGCAGGCGCCGCCCCGCACGCGCGAGCGCCCCGGCCGAACCCGGCC
>NZ_JBHXQY010000095.1:0-25431 GCF_042716955.1 Nocardiopsis sp. NPDC058631
CAAGGCCTTCTTCGCCTGGTCCTGACCGATCACATACGAATCCAGGAACTCGTAGATCTCCCGCGGCTTCGGCAACGAGTCCCACGACAGCTCGGCGGGGAGGACGGTGTCCTCCTCCTCCATGATCTCGTTGCACAGGCCCACGCACTCGTCGCAGATGCAGATGTGGCCGGGTCCCGCGATGAGTCTGCGGACCTGGCTCTGGTCCTTGCCGCAGAACGAGCACTTCAGCAGGGGGGCGCTGGCACCGGTGCCTGTCACTAGAAACGTTCTCCTCACGCGGGCCGTGCCCGGGTGGATCGGCGGGGAATTCCCCTGAGCCAGATGATCGCATCACCCGAATTCTCACGGTATCCCCTGCTGGTACAGGTCGCAAAGCCATGACCGCCGCTCCCGAGAGGGGCGGCCCGCCCGGCGGACACCGCTCACCGCTCCCGCCCGACGCGCCGTGGCGCCCGGCGCCGCGACGCCGCGGGGCGCGCCCGCGAGCGGGTGTACCCCGGTCCTGCCGAGCGTACCCCCGACTCCGCGCCGCGCCCACTCCCCCGACAGTCGCCTGGTCAACTTTTGTTGACTTTTTCCGCGAGTCAACCTATGTTGACTCGGGAGGGGGTTCTCCGCTCCCACCGGTGCCGACGTACGCGCAGCGTGTCGCCCGCCCCGGCCCGGGGCGGCGTTCGCCCTGATCGAGACCGCACGAAGGGCTTGAGGGGGCCCGAGGGCGCGAGGGCGTTGGACCGACCGGTGTCGGTACGGCCCTTCCGCGCCGGGGCCGCTGCCGCGCCGCGTCCGCACCCGCGTCCGCACCCGGCCCGTGCCGGTGGCCACCGGTGGGCGCACGCCCCGGCAGGACGGGCCCCGCACGACACCACCACGAGCACGACCGACCCACGGCCCCGGGGCCCTGCGCCCGGGAGAGGAGAGTCCGCCATGACCACCGCCCTCGACAACCACGAGCCCGACCCCGAGGACCTGCACCAGTGGACCGCACGCGGTTTCCCCGTGGCCGACGCCCTCCGCTGGATCGACGCGGGTTTCCGGCTGGAGGCGGCCGAGCGCTGGCGCGGCAGCGGCGTGTACCGGCCCGGCCCCGCGAAGGAGTGGCGGGCGGCGGGGCTGACGCCCTACACGGTGCAGAACGCGCTGCGTGCCGGGATGACGCCGGGGGACGCTGTGCGCTGGCGCGAACTGGGCCGCGGCCCCGCCGACGCCGCCGATCGGCACCTGGCGGGCGAACGGCCCCGCCCGCGCCGCCTGCTCGGCTTCCTCCGTCCCTGCCGAGGGCGCGGCGGGCTCCGGTCCGGTGAGGGCCTCGGGCTCGACGACGGGGAGGCCGAGACCCTGAACGCCCTGCTGTCGGCCGGCCTGCCGGCCTCCTGCGCGCGGGCCTATCTGGACGCGGGCTGGGTCGGTGCCGAGGGCGTGCCCTGGGCGCGGGCCGGTGTCAACGCCGCCCAGGCCCGGGTGTACCTGGCGCTCGGGTTCTCCCCCTCGGAGGGGGCGGTTCTGGCGTCCGGCGGGCACGACGCCCTGGCGCTCATGGGCGAGTGGTGGGGCGCGGGCGTACCCCGGGAGGAGGTCGCCGCCTGGGTGGCGGCCGGATACGGCGCCGACGAGGCGGCCCGCGCCCGCGCGTCGGGCACGGGCCCGGAGCAGGCGCAGGCGCAGGCGACGGCGACGGCGACGGCGACGGCGACGGCCCAACGTGCCCCGGACGGCGGGCGCACGGGAGAGTCGCCCTGACCGGGGAGCCCTGAACGGAGAGCCGGGGTCGCGGAGCCGGGGCCGCGGAGCCGGGGCCGACGCACCCCGGCTCGTCCACAGGCCGCAGGACGGCCTTGCCGGGAGGGGGCGACAAGGGCGACCATCGATACGGGGGGTCGTCGCGCCCCCGCGGGCGGCACGGACCCCCCGTATCGAGCCTACGGGCGGGCGCCGCCGACCACCAGACCGATCCCTGCCCTGTGGACGGCCGCCCAGGGCCGGCTCACCGCCGAGGCGGCCCGCCGTGGCAGGTCACCGCCGGACCCCGCCTCCTTGCCGTGCCGGGGCGAAGGAGCCGACGGCGTGACCGGCGCCGCGGTCGCCGGAGCGGGCGACCACACGGCCGCCCGCCACGCGGAACGCGACCTCGGTGGTGTCCTCGACCGTGGGGACCCCGAGCGCCGCGGCCGTCTTGCCCGAGTCGTCGAACACCAGGCGCAGGCGGGGCCAGGCCTCCTCGGGGAAGGCCTGGCGCAGGCATCCGCACAGGTCGGCGACGACGAGCCTGGCCATGGGCGCCTGTTCGGCCGGGTCGCCGGTGACCACGACGGCCGTGACCGCCGCGTCGGCGGGGGCCGAGCGCAGCGCCTCCTCGACCACTTCGAGCCGGTGCAGTCCCAGGACGGTCACCACTCCGTCGTCGGCGAGGGACACCGGTCGCCGCCGGATCGCGTCGAACCCCTCCGGCGGGTCCCACACCTCGTCCACGGGGGTCGCGGACCGGATGTGCGCGACGTGCGGGAGCGGCCAGGTGTCGTCCAGGTCCAGGTCGGCCAGACGTTCACAGGCGCGGATGACGTTGAAGGGGTCGACGAAGCCGGGTGCGACGGCGACCGTCTGAGCGGCCCCGTAGAGGGTCGTGAGCACGGTCTCGGCCACGCGCACCCGGCGCCCGCCGGGCTCGCGCGGTGGTTCCAGGGCCTCCAGCGCCAGGCCGAGCAGGACCGCGTCCAGCCGCATCAGCTGGGCGAACGAGCGGCGGGTCGGTTCGTCGGCCAGGACCTCGGGGGCGAGCGCGGCTCCGATCCGGAGCGGTTCGTCGGAGTCGGTGAGCGGGAGGCGGGAGACCCAGGCGCGGGCGAGCGCGCCGAGGGCCGTGGCGGCGGTCGTCCCGGGTTCGGCGCGGGGCGCCTCGGCGGCGCGCTCCGCGGCCTCGGCCAGGACCGACAAGTACAGGGCGCGCTTGCCGGGGAAGTTGGAGTAGACCGCCCCCCGTGTGAGTTCGACCCGTTCGGCGATGCGGTCGATCTTGGCGTCGCGGAACCCGTGTTCGGCGAACTCGTCCCTGGCGGCGGCCAGGACACGTGTGCGGTTGCGGGCCTGTTGTTCCGCCCTGTTGAGCCTGGCCATCGTCCTCCTCGCTTCGGCGTCCTCCCATCCTATGTTGAGATGCCACAACCACTCAGATACTCTCAACATCTGAATGTTGGCATCATTTGAATTGGGGTCGGTAAGCATCATGGACGAGTACGCGTTCCGGGCCGAGGGCCTGGTCAAGCGGTTCGGGAGGACGACGGCTCTGGCGGGGGCGGACCTCGCGGCGCGCCCCGGTTCGGTCCTCGCGGTCCTGGGACCCAACGGCGCGGGGAAGACCACGGCCATCCGCGTCCTCGCCACCCTGGCCCGCCCGGACGGGGGCACGGCCGAGGTCGGCGGGTTCGACGTGGTCCGCGAGGGCCCCCGGGTGCGGCGGCTGATCGGCCTGGCAGGGCAGAACACCACCGTCGACGAGGAGTTGAGCGGGTCGGCCAACCTGGTGCTCCTGGGGCGGCTGCTCGACCTGGGAAGGGCCGGCGCCAGGAGTCGCGCGGCCGAACTCCTCCAACGCTTCGCCCTGGCCGACGCCGCGGCCAGGCCCGTCTCCACCTACTCCGGCGGGATGCGCCGCCGCCTCGACCTGGCCGCGAGCCTGGTGGGACGCCCGCGCGTGGTCTTCCTCGACGAGCCGTCTGTGGGCCTGGACCCCGGCAGGCGGGAGGACCTGTGGCGGATGGTCCGCGAACTGACCGCCGAGGGCACGACCGTCCTGCTCACCACCCAGTACATGGAGGAGGCAGACGCCCTGGCCGACGACATCTGCGTGATCGACCGGGGACGGGTGATCGCCTCGGGGACCTCCGCCGAGCTCAAGCGGATCGCCGGAGGCCGGGCCGTCTCCGTGCGCCCCACCGACCCGGGGCGGACGGCCGACGCCGCCGAGGTGCTGGCGGCCGTCGCCGGACGCCCACCCGAGCGGACCGGCAGGGGCACCCTCTCCGTCCCCGTGGACGGCGACGCCCACGCCTGGGACATGGCCCTCGGGCTACGGGACCGGGACATCGCGGTCACCGAGTTCTCCCTCCACCTGCCCAGTCTGGACGAGGTCTTCTTCGCCCTCACCGGAACCTCCCGAGAAGAGGAGCCCACCACGTGAACACCGGCACCGACACCGGCGGCGCGCGCCGCCTAGGCGCCCTGCCCAGGCACAGCCTCGTCCTGGCCGGGCGCAGCCTGGCCAAGTCCGCACGCAACCCCGGCGCCGCGGTCAACGGCGTGGTGACGCCGGCTCTGTTCCTCGTGCTCTTCCTCTACCTGTTCGGCGGCTCCCTCCCGGGGTCCTCCCACGCCTACCTCCAGTACCTGTTCCCCGGCATCCTCGTGATGGGCGCGGGCCTGTCCGGGATGCTCTCCAGCGGGATCAGCATCAACACCGACATGAAGAAGGGCGTGTCCGACCGGTTCCGGAGCCTGCCGATCGGCAGGACCGCACCGCTGCTCGGATCGATCCTGGCCGACCTGGTCAGGTACGCGGCCGGGGTGGCGCTGCTGTTCGCGATCGGTCACCTGCTGGGCTTCCGGGTCGGGACGGACGCGGTGTCCGCGCTCGCCGCCGCCGCACTGGCGATCGGCTTCGGGTTCGGGCTGAGCTGGCTCACCGTGTACCTGGGCGTGCTGGTACGGGACGAGAACACCGTCCTGGCGTTCTCGTTCGTCGCCTTCCTCCCCCTGCTGCTCGGCACCAGCCTCGCCGCACCGGTCGACACCCTCCCCGGCTGGCTCCGGGCCTGGGCGCAGGTCAACCCGGTCACGCACGCGATGGACGCCTCCCGGGCACTGCTCACGGGCACCCCGGCCACCGACTCGGTGACCCTGACCCTGGTCTGGTCGGCGGCGCTGGTCGCGGTGTTCTGCCCCCTGGCGGTCCGCGCCTACGCACGCGAGCGCTGAACGGGACGGCGTCCCGGGCCGGGAACCGATGGCGAAGGACGCGGTGACGCGAACTGTCCAGCGCGGCATGGTGTGCGATTCAGCCCGCGTACCCCGCGCGGTCACGGACACGGTGCAGCATGGCCCACCACCGGCCCGGCCGCCCGCGCCGTGGCCGCACCCCTCTCCTCCCGCGAAAGCGAGCACCGTTCCCGTGTCCCCACTCGCCTCCCGTACCGGGACCGGGGCCGGGGCCGCCCCGCGCACCGACGGCGGCCACCGCCCCGAGATCGACGGGCTGCGGGCCGTCGCGGTGCTGCTGGTCGCCGTCTACCACATCTGGCTGGGCCGGGTCTCCGGTGGCGTCGACGTCTTCCTGCTGCTCAGCGGGTTCCTCGTCACCGGGTCGCTGCTGCGGGCCGCGGGCCGCGACGGCATCGGGTTCGGGGCGTTCCTGGGCCGGTTGGCCGCCCGGCTGCTGCCGACGGCGGCCCTGGTCATCGCGACCGTGCTGGTGTGCACCCGGCTGCTGCTGCCCGAACCCCGCTGGCGGGACGTCCTGGGCGAGGCGTTCGCCTCCGCCTTCCACCACCTCAACTGGTCCCTGGCCCTGGACGCGGTGGACTACCTGGCACGGGGCGAGGAGACCAGCCCCCTCCAGCACTTCTGGTCGCTGTCGGTCCAGGGGCAGTTCTACGTGCTGTGGCCGCTGCTCATCGCCGCGGCCGTGTGGGTGGCGGGCCGCGCCGGGCGCGGCCCGCGCACGGGTGTCCTCGTCGCGCTGGTCTGCGTGTTCGCGCTCTCCCTGGCCTACTCGGTGTACGCCACCCGCGCCGACCAGCCCTGGGCCTACTTCGACACCGGGGCGCGGCTGTGGGAGTTCGCCCTCGGCGGCCTCCTCGCCCTGGCCCTCCCCCACCTGCGGCTGCCCCTGGCCGCGCGGATCGCGCTGGGGTGGGCGGGGCTGGCGGCACTGGTCCTGTGCGGAGCGCTGCTCCAGGTCTCCACGGTGTTCCCGGGCTACGCGGCCCTGTGGCCGACCCTGGCCGCGGCCGCGATCATCGCGGCGGGCACCACCGGTGCGCGAACGGGCGCGGACCGCCTCCTGACCCTCCGGCCGGTGCGCTACCTGGGGTCGGTGTCGTACGCCCTGTACCTGTGGCACTGGCCGGTCCTGGTGTTCTACCTGGCCGTGACCGGTCGCACACTGGCGAGCCCGCTCGGCGGGGCCGCGGTGCTGGCCGTGTCGGTGGCGCTGGCCGCCGCGACCACCCCTGTCGCCGACCGGGTGGCCGCACTCGGGAGACGGTCCTCCGCGGCGGGGCCCGGTGCCCCGACGGGGGCGGCGGCGACCGTCCTGCGCGGACCCGCGCTGCGGGGTGCCGCGGTGGGTCTGGCCTGCCTGCTCCCCGTGGTGCTCGCGGCCGGGGCCTGGGCGGCGCGTATGGACGCCGACCAGCGCAGGTGGGAGGAGCTGCTGGCGGACGGGCGGAGCTATCCGGGGGCGGCCGTGCTGGCGGACGGGGCGAACACGGCCCAGGCCCTGGACCGCCCGGTCTACCCGAGCCCCGCGCGGGCGTCCGAGGACGTGCCCGTGACCTACGAGGACGGCTGCAACCAGACCATCGCGGACGCCGAGGTCATCACGTGCGTCTACGGCGCTCCGGCACCGGAGCGGACGGTGGCGCTGGTCGGCGGTTCGCACGCCGCGCACTGGTTCCCGGCGCTCGAACAGGTGGCGCTCGACCGGGGCTGGCGACTGGTCAACATCGTCAAGGGGTCGTGCCTGTTCACCGACGCCCCGCAGACCTACAAGGGCGATCCCTACACGTCGTGCGCGGAGTGGAACCGCGGGGTGATGGCCGAACTCGCCGCGCTGGAGCCCGACGCGGTGTTCACCACGGGGACCACGACCAGCCTGGACACCTCCGCGGGGTTCGGGGAGGAGCAGGTCGTGGACGGCTACGTGGAGAGGTGGCGCGAGCTGGAGGCGATGGGGGTGGAGGTGGTCGCCGTGCGCGACACCCCCCGGTTCGGCTTCGACGTGCCCGACTGCCTCGCCTCGTCGACGCCCGAGGAGTGCTCGGTCGATCCGGGGACGTCGATGGCGGCGACCTCGCCCCTGGACGCGGTGCGGCTGCCGGGCAACGTGACCGTGCTCGACCTGAACGACCTGATCTGCGAACCCGCCGTGTGCAGCCCCGTCGTCGGCAACGTGCTCGTGTACTGGGACGGCAGCCACATCGGTGCGACGTTCATGCGCACCCTGGCGCCGGAACTGGACGAGCGGCTGGCGGCGACCGGCTGGTGAGCCGGTCGCCGGCGCGTTCCCGCGGACTTCGCTCCCCGCTGTTCGGTCGGGGGCGTCCGGTCGGGGGCCGTGCCGGGGATGTCAGAAGGCTCGCGGCCCCCCGGTGAGGAAGATCACCGCGCCGGCCGGAGCCCGGGGCGTCCGGTGGGGAGGGCGCGGGGCGGGGCAGGAGAGCGGCGGCCGGATGGTTCGCACCTTCGCGCGACCGGCCCCCTGGGCGAAGGCCCCGTACCGTGTGCCCGGACCGGCCCGGGGGTGGCGTCGACAGGTGGGGCCGGGAGCTCGGGAGCCGACGCGGCCGGGGCCGTTCAGGGCCCGCAAACCCCTGTGGCTCGGGGGTTTCGTGGTTGACCCGATGTGACCGGAGTGCGTTGTGTCCTACTAGACTCTGCCGCCTCTTCACCCCAGAGGACAGGACACCTGTGGCTTCCCGCTGCCCCTACGCCGAACTCCACTCCCCTGACTTCCACGCGGACCCGCACAAGGTCAACCAACGCATGACCGAGGAGCACGGACCGGTCTTCCCCGCCGAGATCTCGCCGGGGATCCGTGCCTGGGTCGTCGCCGACTACGCGCTGATCACCGCCTGGTGCAGGGACACCCGCACCTTCGTCCGCGACTCCCGCCTGTGGCTCGACTGGCGGGAGGGGAGGATCCCCGACGACGCGCCGGTCGCGGCGATGATGGCCCACCGGCCCAACCTGCTCTACGCCGACGGAGACGAGCACACCCGCCTCAAGCGTTCGGTGACCGACTGCCTGGGGCGCGTCCCCGAGAGCCGGGTCGGCGACATCACCCGCCTGAACGCCGACGCGCTCATCGACGCCTTCTGCTCGCGCGGCAGCGCCGATCTGGTGTCCGAGTACGCCCGCCTGCTGCCGCTCCTGGTCATCTGCGAACTCTTCGGGTTCTCGGCCGACGTCGGCCGTCGGGTCCTGACCTCCCTCTCGGACCTGTGGGACGGCGTGGACGCGGTCAGGGCCAACGGCGAGTACGAGCGCGCCCTGTCCGACGCCATCTCCGCCAAACACGCCGACCCCGGGGAGGACATCACCTCCTGGCTGCTCCAGCACCGTGCCGGGCTCACCGACGACGAGCTGCTGCACCAGCTCGTCGTGACGATCGGGGCGGGGGCCGAGCCCACGGCCAACCTCATCACCGGGACCACGCGCACGATCCTGGTCGACACCGAGGTCGGGCAGGCCCTCCGCAGCGCCCGGGTGGGGATCGGCGAGGCGATCGACCAGGTGCTCTGGCGTGAACCCCCCATCAACAACTACCCCGTCCTCTACCCGGTGACGGACGTGCGGGTCAGCGCGGACACGGTGATCAGGGCCGGCGAACCGGTCCTGCTCGGGTACGCCGCCGCGCACGCCGGGTTGGTCCAGGGCACGCCGGACATCGAACAGGGAAACCGCGCCCACCTCGCCTTCGGCGTGGGCCCGCACCGCTGCCCCGCCCAGGGGTTCGCCTACGCCATCGCCCAGGTCGGAGTGGAGACCCTGACCAAACGGTTCCCCGATCTGCGAACGGCCGAGGACGAGGCACAGTGGCGTCCCTCCCCGTTCGCCCGGGCCCTGTCCCGCCTCCCCGTCGCCTTCACCCCCACCTCCCCGAAAGGATCGATCCCCCCATGGCATCAGACATTCCCGTCCTCCACCCCTACGACCTCCACCGCCAGACAGCCGAACTCCGCGGACGAGGCCCCGTCGTCGAGGTTGAGATCACTGGTGGCGTGGTTGTTCGGGCGCTGACCGGCCACGACGTCATCATGGAGGCGCTGTCCCATCCGGATGTGCGCAAGGAGGCCCGGCACTGGCGCCCCTGGGCCCAGGGCGAGATCCCCATGGACTGGCCCCTGATCTCCTGGGTCGCCCCCGACAACATGCTCACCGCGGACGGTGACCGCCACCGTCGTCTGCGCACCCTCGTGTCCCAGGCGTTCACACCCCGCCGGGTGGAGGTCCTGCGGCCGCGCATCGGCGAGATCACCGCCGAACTCCTGGACGCCGCCGAGGCCGCCGGTCCGGGGCCGGTGGACCTCAAGGCGGCGCTGTCGCTCCCCCTGCCGATGACGGTGATCTCCGAGCTGTTCGGGGTCGCCCCCGAGCACCGGGACACCCTGCACCGGCTGATGCACTGGGTCTTCGACGCGACCGTCACCCCCGAGCAGGCCGCCCGGACCAACGCGGACATGCTGGCGTTCCTCACCGAGCTGGCCGAGGAGAAGGCGAAGGCTCCCGGCGACGACCTCACGAGCGCCCTCCTGGAGGCACGTGCCGAGGGCGACGAGAAGCTCTCGCAGAGCGAGCTCGTGTGGACCCTGATCCTCATGATCGGCGCCGGCTACGAGACCACGATGAACCTCATCACCAACGCCGTGCACGCCCTCCTCACCCACCCGGACCAGCTCGCCCTGATCCGCGAGGGCAGGGCCTCCTGGTCGGACGCGGTCGAGGAGACGCTGCGCTGGGACGCCAGCATCCAGTACCTGCCGCTGCGCTACACGGCCGAGGAGGTCACCCTCGGCGGGGTGCGCGTGCCCCGGGGCGAGGCCCTGCTGATGGGGTTCGGTGCCTCCGGGCGGGACACGGGGCAGCACGGCGGGGACGCGCACGTCTTCGACCTGGCCCGTGAGCAGCGCGGTCACCTGGCGTTCTCGCACGGGCCGCACTTCTGCCTGGGCGCGGGCCTGGCGCGGATGGAGGGCACCACGGCCCTGGAGTCGCTGTTCACCCGCTTCCCGCGGATCCGCCTGGCCGAGGGGGAGGACGTGCCCGAGGCGCCGTCCATCGTCGCCAGCGGGCGCTCCCGCCTCCCCGTCGCCCTGGGCTGAGGCGACCGGGCCCTGCGTGCCGCTGCGGTGGCGCGCGGGGCCCTTTCCGCGCTCCGCGGACCCCGGCCCGGGTCCGCCTCGGGAGGAGGGCCGGGGTTTCGGTCGGTCACCGCCGCTCCCCGTTCTGGCCGGACCCGGCCACGCGCGGGTCTCGGCTTGACCTGGAGCGCGCTCCAGGTCCCAGACTCCCTTGCGAAGGCCCGGACGACAGCGGGCCCGGATCCCGAGGGGGACCCCCATGCGTTACCGCACTATCGGCAGTGACCCGCGGACCCGGCGCGAGGTGAGCGTCCTGGCCCTGGGGGCGATGCTCATGGGCTCGGTGACCGACGAGAAGACGTCCTTCGCCGTCCTGGACCGCTACGTCGAGGCGGGCGGGACGTTCATCGACACCTCCGACAACTACGCCTTCTGGGCCGACGGCGGCCAGGGCGGCCAGAGCGAGGAACTGCTCGGCCGCTGGCGGGCCGACCGGGGCATCGGCGCAGAGGTCGTCATCGCCACCAAGCTCGGGGCCCGTCCCCTCGCTCCGGGGACGAGCTTCACCGACAACCCGGAGGGGCTGTCGGCACGGGTCGTGCGGGAGTCGGCCGAGCGCAGCCGGGAACGGCTCGGGGTGGACAGGCTCGACCTGCTCTACGCGCACATCGAGGACCGCACCGTGCCCGTGCGCGAGACCGTCGAGGCGTTCGCCGCACTGGTGTCGGAGGGCTCCGTGGGACTCCTGGGCGTCAGCAACCACGCGGCGTGGCGGGTGGAGCGGGCGCGGGCCCTGGCGGCGGCCTCCGGGCTGCCCGGCTACGAGGTGCTCCAGTACCAGCACAGCCACCTGCGTCCGCGCACGGACATCCCCGACGCGCTGTCCGCGGACGGCAACATCGGCAGCGCCGGGTCCGACATGCTCGGCTACCTGCGCTCCGAGCCGGGCCTGGTCCTGGTCGCGTACTCGCCCCTGCTCGGCGGCGCCTACACGCGGGAGGACAAGCCGCTGCCGCGCGACTACGACCACCCGGGCACCCGGGCGCGCCTGGAGGTGTTGCGGGAGGTCGCCCGGGAGTCGGACGCGACGGTGAACCAGGTGGTTCTCGCCTGGCAGATGGGTGGCGAACTGCCGATCATCCCCCTGGTCGGGGCATCGTCGGTGGCCCAGTTGGAGGAGAGCCTGGCCGCGGTCGAGCTGGAACTGACCCCGGACCAGCGCTTTCGCCTCGACGCCGTGAACTGACCGTCAGCGGTCTGCGACCCCTGGGGCCCCGCCCCGGGGGCCGCAGACCGCGGACGGGGCCCCGTGGTGGGACCCCGCGCGGATCCGCCGGCGGTCGGGCTGTCACTCCCCCTGCGCCGCGGAGTCCAGCAACCAGTTGTAGCGCAGGCGCAGTGCGCGCTCCGTGCTGGCCGCCGTGGCACCGAGCGCGAGCGTGATGTTGAGCCATACCGGCAGCTGGACGGGCGAGGTGAAGGTCCCGAAGCGCTGGGTCACGGGGGGAACCTGAAAGACCACTTCGAACAGCTGCGGGACGAGGAGGAGCGCGGGAACGACCAGCAGGACCAGCGAGCAGAGACCGATCAAGCGGCTCAGTACGGGGTGGTCGCGGTCCAGTCGCGCGCGGCGCCCCTCGGCGGAGCGCCTGTCCGGGACGAGTTGGTGTTCGGTTCCCTCGTCGGTGACGTAGTGGCAGCGCTTGAGGCCGAAGGCGGTCAGCGCCACCTCGATCGTGCCGCCCTGGACGGGGAAGGCGGCAGGGAGCCCGGACTCGGCGTGGTGCCTGCCGTCGAGGTACAGGTGGGCCCTGCCCTTGCCGTCCTCGGAGAAGAACCGCTGCGACTGGCGGACGTCGATGGCGTGGACCACCTGTCGGCCATCGCCGTCCTGCAGCGCGAGGGAGAACAGGATTCGGGAGAGCGGCTGCCACCAGCGGAAGGGCTTCAGCGCGCTCCCGTCCCCGGGCTTGACCCTTCGTGCGGCTCGGCGCCGCTGCCACTCCTTGAACATCTCGGACTCCCTGTCATCTCGCGGGAACGCCTCTGCGGCGTCGGGACTGGAGCCGCGCCGCACGCGCCCGCGCCGTCAGGCACGAGGACGCCGGCTCCGGGACGTGGTTCGCGCGGCCCCGTGCGACGGGGCGGGTGGGCGACCGGGGTCGCTCCACCCGCCCGCCGGCGGGCGCGGTGCCGGGTCAGGGGCCGCAGGTCGCTCAGGCCGGGCAGGACGTGTCCTGCTCCGGCAGGTCCCCCTCGACCAGGAAGGCCGTGGTCACGTCCTGTGCGCACGCGTTGTCGCCGTTGACGTAGACGCCGTGCCCGCTGCCGTCGACGCTCACCAGACGGGACCGCTGCCCGAACTTGTCATCGAGCATCTCCCCACCGAGGTGCGGCGTGACCGGGTCGCGCCGGTTCTGCACGATCAGGACGTTGCTCGGCCCCTCGTCGAGGACCTCCACCGGCGGCTCGGCCGGTTCGTGCGGCCAGTAGGCGCAGGGCATGATGTTGGCACTGGCGGCGCCGAACAGCGGGTACCTCTCCCTGTCCTCGGCGACACTGCGCTGGTAGGTGCCGACCTCTTCGGGCCATTCGACGTCGTTGCAGGTCACGGCGAGGAAGACCGACCAGGAGTTGTCGATCGACGACGGTTCGGCCCGTGGGAAGCCCGAACCTGCGACAGTCGGCAGGCCGACGGGCCCGTTATCGCCCGGGTGCGGCGGGACCGCCGCCTCGTCGGAGGTGAGCACGGACTGCCAGCCCTCCGCCGTCCGGGGGTACAGCGTCTGGTGGTAGAGGCCCGCGAAGGTGGCCAGCCGGAAGAGGCTGCCGTCCATGGGGCCCTCGCCCGTGTCCACCGGGTTCTCGTCGAGCCGCTCGGCGAGCTCGAAGTAGGTTCTGCGCACCTCCTCCGTCGAGTCGCCCAGGCCGTACTCGTCGTGGCGTTCCGCGGCCCATGCGAAGAAGTCCGGGAAGGTCTCCTCGGCGCCCAGGCCGTACCTGCGCATCCCCTCGTGGTCGAGGTGGGTGTCGCCGATGTTGCTGTCGAGCACGATCCGGTCGGAGCGGTCGGGGAACAGCGAGGCGTAGGCGGCGCCCAGCGCCGTGCCGTAGGAGGCCCCGTAGAAGCTGGCCTTCTCCTCGCCCAGCGCCTCCCGGATCCGGTCCAGGTCGCGGGCGGTGTTCGCCGTCGAGATGTGGCGCAACCGCCCGTCGGTGTCGTTGTCCGCGCACTGGGCGGCGATCGCCTCAGCGTTGCCGGCCTGCTCGGTCACGGCCGCCTCGTCGACCGCGTACGGCGGGATGGCGCCCCGGTAGTCCTGGTCGGCGGTGAAGCCGCAGCCCACCGGCGCCGAGTGCCCGATCCCGCGGGTGTCCATGCCGATCAGGTCGTAGCTGTCCGAGACGCTGTCGGGCAGGCCCCGGGAGACCAGGTCCGCCGGCATCGTCAACCCGGATCCGCCCGGACCGCCCGGGTTGAACAGCAGGACACCGCGCCTGCGGTCCGGGTCCGGGCTGGCCAGCCGCGACACCATGATCTCGATCCCGGCGCCCTCGGGATCGGTGTAGTCCAGCGGTACCGGCACCAGCCCGCACTCGATCCGGGGCGCCTGGGCCGCCACGTCCTCGGGGCAGGCACCCCACTCCACCCGCACCGCCGGTTCCGTACCCCGGTCATCGGCCACGGCCGGTACCGCGGCCAACGGCCCGGTGAGGCCGATCACCGCCAGCACGACCAGACTTCGACCTGCGCTGCCACGCCTTCGCTCCATGCCCGTCCTCACCTGTATCGGTCTCCACGCTGTTGCTCGCTCACGACCCCGCACCGTGTCCTCGGGGTACATGCTCCGAAGCTAATCCGTCGTGAAGGCGTGACAGAGTGTCACGAATCATGGGTTTTCTCCGCGCACAGCACGGGTCGGGCATGACAGATGTCATTCATTGGCGGAGTCCGCGCAGCGGTCCGGCGCGAGGGGCACGGGGCACCTCGGTGTCCACGCCGGTGGCGCGCTCGGATGTCCATTCCCGCGGTTGTCCCTGGGCGAGTCGGCCACAACCCGGCCCAGCTCACCGCCAGGCTCGGACCCCCTCCACGCGCCACCCTGCCCAAGAACCCGGACGCCGAGGACATCGCATCGGTACGACGCGGATCAGGTTCGGGGCGCGACCGCGTGGGGGAAGTCCAGCCCTTGGAGGGCGGTGCGCAACCGCTCGGCTGCCGCATCAAGGACGCTCTGGTCCTCTTCCACCTCTACCGCGGTGAAGTCGAAATCGGACAGGTCCCAGGCCGGGGCGACGTGGATGTGCATGTGTGGAACTTCGAAGCCCGCGATCACCAACCCGGCGCGAGGCGCGTCCCAGGCTGCGCGTACACCCTGACCGATCGCCTGAGCCACCTCCATGCACCTGGTCAGGAGTGCGGGCTCGATGTCGGTCCATCGATCGACCTCGGCTCGGGGGACGACCAGGGTGTGGCCCGGGCGGAGCGGTGCGATGGACAGGAAGGCCACGACTTCGGGGTCCTTCCAGACGAAGTGCCCGGGAAGGTCACCGGCGATGATCTTCGAGAACGGGGTCGACATGAGGGTGGGGCCCTTCTGGAGCGCTGTGCGGTTGATGTCGTGTCCGCGGTCTTACCAAGAGCCTTGGCAGGCTACTCGATCCCGATTCCGTGTTCGCAGGGGGCGCCGTCGCCGGTGTGCCAGGGTTCCACGGGCACCGGTTCGGTCGCCGCGACCGCCCCGCCCGGGAGGACGCACGCGACCGTGCCGACCGCCACACCCCCGAACAGCCCAGAAGCCCCCTCCGATGACGGAGAGGGCTTCGGGGTGCTGTCCTCGGTGGAGGGCCTTCTGGGCTCCCTCGCACTGGGCAAGGTTTCCAGTAAGCCGTCCAGGTGGGCCCTGGGCAAGCCGACCACAACCCGCGAGGCGAAGCTTCGCGTCGGGGTCTGGGGGTCGCCCCCCAGAGGAAACGACGGAACGACCCGGCTAGGCGGACGAAGTCCCCCGAGCAGAGTCGTTCCGGAGTGGAGTGGGCGCGAAGGGACTCGAACCCCTGACCTATTGCTTGTAAGGCAATTGCTCTAACCAACTGAGCTACGCGCCCGTGCGTCGGACGAGAGCATACCGTGTCGCGGTGGTCGCCGCGCCTCAGTATCCGGTGTGCTCGCGCAACCGCGCCAGGTACTCGTCCGTGTCGCGCGGCCGGGAGATCGGCGTGACCGTCGACCAGCGGACGGCGCCGTCGGCGCCGATCAGGAACGTGCCCCGCCTGGCGACGCCCCTTCGGGGGTCGAAGACACCGTACGCCTCGGCGACGCCCCCGTGCGGCCAAAAGTCCGACAGCAGTGCGAACGGGAACCCCTCCCGGTCGGACCAGGTGCGCAGGGAGAACACCGAGTCCACCGACACCGCCAGGACGACGGCGCCCGCGTCCTCGAACTCGGTGTGGCGGTCGCGCAGGTCGGCGAGCTCGCCCGAGCAGACCCCGGAGAACGCCAGCGGGTAGAAGACCACGAGGACGGGACGGCCGCGCAGGTCGGCGAGGGCCGTGTCCTGCCCGTACTGGTCCTGGAGGGTGAAGTCGGGCGCGACCGCGCCCGCGGTGATGGGATCGGTCATGATCGCGTTCGTGGTCGTCGGCGCTCGGGCCTGGGGTCGGCGACCGCCTGTTGGCGGGCGCCCCTCAGCGCCGCGCGCCCACCGCTGGGACGCGCGGCACCGGATGCCTCACCCGGTCCGGGTGGTGGACGTCACCGCTTGGGAACGACCAGGCGCGTACCCGACCAGTCGGCGCCGATGCTGACCGCGCTCGTCTGGGACAGGCCCGACGTCGAAGCGGCCTCCGCGACGTCGTTCGGGGACACGTGGAGCTCACGCCCCGCCTTCGGGGTCAGCACCAGGATGGTCCCGCCGTCGGCGATGGTGGTCACCGTGTCCATCAGCGCGTCGGTGAGGTCCTCCTCCTCGTCGGACCGCCACCACAGCAGTGCCGCGTCGACGTCTCCGTCGAAGTCCTCGTCGACCATCTCCTCACCGGTGAGTTCGGTGATGGATGCGCGCAGGCCCTCGTCGACGTCGTCGTCGAAGCCGAATTCCTGCACCACCTGACCCGGCTTGAATCCGAGTCGGTCAGCCAAGCCACGTTCGCTCTGTGCCTGGCCCGCGGTCGCGCTCACGAAAGTTCTCCTCCACAGATGGTTTTTCTCAATCTTGCCTGCACTGAGCAGTTGTCACAACGATGCCGGACCAATTAGCGGCCCGTCACGTGGGTCCGTAACCATCGCTGATGGCCTAGTTCACACGCTAGTGGCATGTTCCGTCAACGCGCTCCCAAACCCAGCCCCGATCCCGGTCACCCGCGGAGGGTCTCACGAGGACGAGAGGTAGGACAGTCGGACCTTGCGGTCCGGGTTGTCCACGTTCAGGTCGACAACAGCGATCGACTGCCATGTTCCCAGTTCGAGGCGTCCGGAGAGCACCGGGACGGTGGTCTGCGGGGCGATGAACGCGGGCATCACGTGTGATCTCCCGTGGCCCTGGGAACCGTGCTTGTGCCGCCACCGGTCATCGGCCGGCAGCAGGTCGTCCAGGGAGGCCAGGAGGTCGTCGTCGGACCCCGCCCCGAGTTCGATGATCGCCACGCCCGCCGTCGCGTGCGGGACGAACACGTGGAGCAGTCCGTCGCCTCCGGCGTCGGCGACGAAGTCACCGCACTCCCGGGTGATGTCGGTGATGCTCTCCGATCCGCCGGTGTGCAGCTCAAGGATCTGTGTCCGCATAGCGCCACCTTCGCGCAGGTGCGGCCCTCGTGCAACCATCCCGGTCCTCCCTGTGCACAACAGCCCAGGTCGGCACGCGTCATACTCGTCAGCTATATGTGCGAACCTGGTCGAAAGGAGGGTAAACGGTGACTGCTTCTTTGCGTTTGGGTCCACTGCTGCGCCATGCGGGACCGACCACCGCGACGGTGTGGGTGGAGACCGATTCCCCCTGTACCGTGCGGATCCGGGTCGACGGAACCCTCACGGCCGCCACGGACACGTTCACCGTGCACGGGCACCACTACGCCGTGTGCGAAATCACCGGGCTCCCCGAGGGCGCGTCCCTGCCCTACGAGGTGTTCCTGGGAGAGGACCGGGTGTGGCCCGAGCCCGGCAGCGCCTTCCCGCCCAGCGTCGTGCGCACGACGGCGCCGGACGCGCCCACGCGGCTGCTGTACGGGTCGTGCCGCCGGCCGACGGGGGACACGCCCGAGGGTGTGGTGCGCTACGGCCCGGACATGCTGCGGGCCACCGCCCGGCGGCTGGCGCACGAGGCGCTGGACGGCAACCTCGTCCTGCTCCTCATCGGCGACCAGGTCTACGCCGACGAGCTGGAGGAGCCGATGCGCGCCTTCGTGGCCGCGGCTCGGGCACAGGACGACTCCGACGACGTGCCCGGGGACGAGGTCGTCCACTACGACGAGTACGCCGAGCTGTACCGGCAGGCGTGGATCGACCCGCCGGTGCGGTGGCTGCTGTCCACCGTGCCGACCCTGATGATCTTCGACGACCACGACATCCGCGACGACTGGAACACCTCCGCCTCGTGGCGCCTCACCATGGACGAGCACCCGTGGTGGCACCGGCGGATCACCAGCGGGTTGGGGACCTACTGGGTGTACCAGCACCTGGGCAACCTGTCCTCCCACAGCCGTGGCCAGGACCCGTTGTGGGCCCGTGTGCGCGAGGCGCGCGGCGACGCCGCCGAGGCGGTCGACGAGTTCGCGTGGCGGGCGCACGCCGAACCGTCCTCCTACAGGTGGAGTTACCGCTACGACGTGGGCTCCGTCCGCGTGCTGATGGCCGACACGCGCTGCTCCCGCGCGCTCGGGGAGGAGGCCGTGCGCGACGGGTCCCGGTCGATCCTGGGCGCGGAGGGGCACGACTGGCTGGACGAGAACCTGACCGGGGGCCCCGACCACGTGGTGGTCGCGTCGACCGTCCCCGTCATGCTGCCCACCGCGGTGCACCATCTGGAGGCCTGGAACGAGGCCGTGTGCGCGGGCGCCTGGGGCCGGTGGCCGCGTCCGCACGCCGAGTGGCTCCGGCAGAAGATGGACCTCGAACACTGGGGCGCCTTCCAGTACTCGCTGCGCCGCCTGGGCGACTCGGTCCGCGGGGCGGCCCGGGGCGAGCACGGCCCCGCGCCGGCGACGGTGCTGTTCCTCAGCGGTGACGTGCACTTCTCGTACATGGCCCCCGTCCGGCACCGTGACCTCCCCGAGGGCGGGACCCGGGTGGCGCAGCTCGTGTCCTCCCCCCTGTGCAACCAGCTCCCCTCCGGGGTGCGCAGGATCGTGCGCCTGACGGCGAGCCGGCCCGCCCACGTGGTCGGCAAGGCCCTGACATGGCTGGCGCGTGTACCCGGGATCGCCCTGGGCTGGAGGCTGCACGGGAAGACCTACGCGGGCAACACCATCGGCGAGGTGGCCTTCGAGGGCCGTGAGGCCGAGGCGCTCTGGTACCACGCCGTCGAGGGGGGCATCGACGCGCTGCCCGGCGTGTACCGGCGCGTGCGGGTCTGAAGTCCCCTCAGGTCGCGGCCCGGTGTGGGGGCGCTGCCGCGTGGTCAGCGGCGGCGCCCCGAGGGGGTCAGGGCTTGTTCGAGTGCGGGCGGCGGGTGGAGGGGGTGGTGCGCCGGGAGCGGCGCACCGCCAGCCCGAGGGCTCCGCTGCCCTGTTCCAGGAACTGCCGGGCGGCCCGGTGCACGCTGGAGCGGGGGCCCGCGGGGGCGTCGGGGTCGGGGTCGCCGTCGGGTGCGGAGCCGCTCTCCAGCTCGTCCTCGCCGGTTCCCTCGCCGCCCAGGTGCGGGAGCTGCCTGGTCGGCTCGACCTCCTGCCCGGAGGGCAGGGGGAGGAGGACGTCGGTCGGCTTCTCGTTCCCGGTCCGCTCCGACTCCAGGTGCGGCAGCACGTCGGTGGGCTCCTCGCGCTCGGTCCGCCGGGACCGCAGGTTCGGGAGCACGTCGGTGCGCTCGTCGTCGCGGTTGTCCAGGGGGCGGATCGGGCGGGTGCGCTCGGCTGCGGAGGCCGCCGCCGCGGACGGTGCGGGCACGGTGCCCTCGGAGGCCTCGGCGCTCTCCTCGCGCACGGCCTTCTTCCAGGCCCGCTCCTCCATCTTCTGGCGCATCGACTCCCGGGAGCGCTCGATCCGTGAGGCCTTCCAGGACTTGGTCAGCGAGGTGACGATCGGCCAGGTCACCTTGGCCGGGCGGGAGAGGGCGTGCCACAGGTAGGCGGTGGTGCCCCAGGCCTCCATGGCCCTGCGCGCCTTGGTGATGGTGAAGAAGGTGGGCATGGCCAGCAGGAGCTGGGGCCAGGCCAGCAGGAGTGCGGCGAGCAGCGGGTACATGCCTCCGCCCACCACGGACGCGGCGGCGCCGATCACGACGGGCACCAGTGCCAGGGAGATCCGCAGTCCGGTGAACTGCCGGAACCGGTGCAGTGAGCGGCGCGCGGAGACCTGTGGCACCAGCCCCTCGGGCAGCGGGGTGGGCTGGACCATCAGGGCCAGCAGAAGTGTTCCCACGCCGACGCTCGCGGCCAGCAGGATCGTCCATCCGGCGGCGGAGTACACACCGCCCACGAGGAGGTACACCAGGCCCAGGACCGGCAGCGGCGCGGGCAGCCAGAACAGCACACGCCTGCGCAGCTCACCCTCCTGCGTGGGTTGGAGAACGAAATCGATCACCGAACGGAAGAATCGGGACCTTTTCCTCGGTCGCTCGACCACAGCGTTGACCCCCCAAGAACGTCGTGACGGAGCGGTGCGGGGACCATCGCCCAAGGGTGTCCTTAACCCCATCGGTCCCGCCGGCAACCCGCCTCTCACAAAGCTATCCCTTTTCATGTAGTCCCCGGGCGCACACGGGCAGTCACAGACATACCCACGCAGGCGAAACTTCCCTGAGTAGGCCCATATGACAGGCAACGATCAGGTTACTTCCCCCGCGCCTTCCGGTCAGGTCGGTGGCTGATTCCGGACGCGCGAATCCGTGTGGCGTCCCCCACTGCGCGACCGGGCGTCACCCCTCGTGCGTCTGCGCCAGACGTCCGAGGGCGACCGCCACGCGCAGGACGAACGACCCGCGCCCGTCGGAGGGCGTGCGACCGGTGAGCTCCGCGATCCGGCTGAGCCGGTAGCGGACGGTGTTGGGGTGGACGAAGAGCATCCGCGCGGTGGCCTCCAGCGAGGACGCGTGCTCCAGGTAGACCGACAGGGTGTCCAGCAGGGGCGACCCCGCCCCCAGGAGGGGCACGTACACCTCGTCCACCAGCTGGCGGCGGGCGTCGGTGTCCCCCTGGAGGGCGCGCTCGGGCAGCAGGTCGTCGGCGAGTACCGGGCGGGGCGCGTCCGGCCAGGCCATCGCCGCACGCAGCCCGCTGACCGCCGCGCGCGCCGACGCGCCCGCCGCGCGCAGGTCCGCGACCGCGGGCCCGACCACCACGGGACCGGGACCGAAGAGCCCGGCCAGGGGTTCGGCGGCGGCCACGGGGAGGTCTTCCTCCGGGTAGCGGTCGCCCACGCCGACCACCATCACGACGCGTTGGCCCTGCGTCCCCGCCAGCACGTCGTGACCGAGGCGCCGCGCGGCCGAGCGCAGGTCGTCCAGGATCTTGCCGGCGTCCTCCCCGCCGGTGTCGCCGGCGACCGCGATCACGGGGGTGTGCGACCAGCTCAGCGCCGACCCCCAGGTCTGGAGCCCGTCCTCGTGGTCTCCGTGCAGGAGCGCGTCGACGATGAGCGCCTCCAGCCGGGCGTCCCACGCGCCGCGCGCCTCGGCGGCGCGCGCGTAGACCTTGGCCGAGCTGAACGCCACCTCCCGCGTGTACCGGAGCACCGCCTCGCGCAGCTGCTGGGCGCCGCCGGGGGCGGCCAGCTCCTCGACCTGGCCCTCGACCACGTCGATGACCACGCGGATCATGTCGACGGTCTGCTGGAGGGAGACGGAGCGGGTCAGCTCGCGGGGGGCGGTGCCGAAGACCTCGACGGTGATGGCGGGGCGCCCGCGGACCGGGTTGCGGAACCAGTCCACGAAGGCGGCCACGCCCGACTGGGCGACGAGCCCGATCCAGGAGCGGTCCTGGGCGGACATGCGCCGGAACCAGCCGAGCCGCTGTTCCATGCGGGAGACGGCGGCCGTTCCGAGGGTGCCCATGGAGCGCTCCAGACGGCGCACGGTCTCGGCGCGGACGCGTTCCTGTTCCTCCGCGACCGGGTCTGTGTCACCCTCGAATCCGGTGGCGTCCGTCGGGCCGTTGCCGCCCTCGTCGTCCCGTGGCGGGTGGGGTTCGCTGTTCACACCTCTAGGTTCGCACCTCCGGGGCACTCGACCGGAGGTCCACCCCACGTGAGGGGCGGTGGTCCGCCCCGCACGCGACCCCGCTCCGTGGTCGGTGGCGAACGGTGCGTACCGCCGGGAGTGATCCCTCACACTGGTTGATACGCCGTGGGCCCATGTCAGACCACTTTTTGTGGAGTGTCCACAAACGCCCCGGCTGAAGTTCGTGTTTCTCCCCATCCGAATGGTGATCTCCTACAGGGCAAGGTTGATGTCGTGCTCGTAATCGTTGCTCCCGGCCAAGGCGCCCAGGTTCCCGGTTTCCTCTCCCCGTGGCTCGAACTCCCCGGCGTCGCCGAACAGTTCGCCGCGTGGTCCGAGGTGACCGGTCTCGACCTGGTCCGCTACGGCACCACCGCGGACGCGGATGAGATCCGTGACACCGCCGTCGCCCAGCCCCTGCTGGTCGGCGCCGGCCTCGTCGCGGCCACCGCCGTGCTCGCCCCGACATCCGCTCCCTCGCCCGCGCTGCCCGCGGAGGCCTCCCTCGTGGACGCCGTCGCGGGTCACAGCGTCGGCGAGTTCACCGCGGCCGCGATCGCCGGAGTGCTGTCCCCCAGGGACGCGATGGGGCTGGTCGCCGAACGCGGCCGGGGCATGGCCGACGCCGCCGCCCGCACCAGGACGGGGATGACGGCCGTGCTCGGCGGGGACCGGGACGAAGTGCTGGCGGCCATCGCCGCAGCCGGCCTGACACCGGCCAACGACAACGGCTCCGGGCAGATCGTGGCCGCCGGAACCACGGAGCAGCTCGCGGCGTTCGCGCAGAACCCGCCCGCGCGGGCCCGGCTGCGGGCCCTGTCCGTCGCGGGCGCCTTCCACACCGAGCACATGGCTCCGGCGGTGGAGCGCGTGCGCGCGTCGGCCGCCGCCCTGTCCCCCTCGAACCCGACGGTCCGCCTCCTGTCCAACTCCGACGGCGCCGTCGTGGACAGCGGCGCGGAGTACCTCGACCGCCTCGTCACCCAGATCTCCTCGCCGGTGCGCTGGGACTCCTGCACCCGGACCCTGGCCGAACTCGGGGTGACCGCCCTGATCGAGCTCACCCCGGCGGGCACGCTGACCGGCTTGGCCAAGCGCGCGCTGCGCGGTGTGGACCTCCTCGCGGTGAAGACCCCCGACGACCTCGACCGCGCCGGTGCCCTCATCAAGGAGCACGCCGGGGTCCCCGCCCCTGCGGACACGGACCAGGAAGGCTAACCATGTTCAACTCCCCGAACGCCCTCGGAGGCGCGACCGTCGTCGCCCTCGGCGAGTACCAGCCGTCCCAGGTCCTCACCAACGCCGACCTGGAGTCCCGCGTCGACACGACCGACGAGTGGATCCAGAGCCGCGTGGGCATCAAGGAGCGGCGCATCGCGGGCCCCGAGGACACGGTCACGAGCATGGCCGTGGCCGCGGGCGGCAAGGCCCTCGCGTCCAGCGGGCTCTCCCCCGAGGACATCGACCTCGTCATCGTGGCGACCTGCACCGTGCAGGACCAGATCCCCAACACCGCGGCCACCGTCGCCGCGAAGCTGGGCATCGTCGCCCCGGGCGCCTTCGACCTCAACGCGGCCTGCGCGGGCTTCTGCTACGCGCTGGGAGTGGCCTCGGACATGGTCCGCGGCGGCAGCTCCCGCAACGTCATGGTGATCGGGTCCGAGAAGCTCAGCGACTGGGTCGACTGGCAGGACCGCTCCACCTGTGTGATCTTCGCCGACGGCGCGGGCGCAGCGATCGTCTCGGCCTCCGAGGAGCAGGGTGTGGGCCCCGTGGTCTGGGGCTCCTCCGGCGAGCGCGCCGACAAGATCCACCTGCGCGAGGGCAAGTACCTCTACCAGGAGGGACAGGCCGTCTTCCGCTGGACCACCACCGAGCTGTACCAGGTCGCCCTGGAGGCCCTGGATCGGGCCGGTGTGAAGCCCTCCGAGCTGACCGCGTTCGTGCCGCACCAGGCCAACCTGCGGATCGTGGAGTCCATCGCCAAGAAGCTGGGCGCTCCCCAGGCACTCGTGGCGCGCGATATCGTCACCGCTGGCAACACCTCCTCCGCATCCATCCCGCTCGCGCTCTCGCGCATGATCGGGCGCGGGGAGCTGCCGTCGGGGAGCATCGTCCTCACCCTGGGCTTCGGCGCGGGGCTGGTGTACGCCGCACAGGTGATCCGCATCCCCTGAACACCGCCCGAGCCCGCGGCGGCACCGCACCGGCCGGGTTGACAGAACCCCGTCACGCGCGGTGCCCCTGAACCGACACCGAAACACCAACCAAGGAGAAACGACATGGCTCACAGCGAGCAGGAGATCCTGGCCGGCCTCGGCGAGATCGTCGAGGAGATCGTCGGAACCGAGCCCGCCGAGGTCACCCCGGAGAAGAGCTTCGTGGACGACCTCGACATCGACTCGCTGTCCATGGTGGAGATCGCCATCGCCGCCCAGGACAAGTTCGGCGTGGAGATCCCGGACGACCAGCTCAAGGACCTCAAGACGGTCCAGGACGTCATCAACTTCATCCAGAAGTAGCACGTTCGGGGCGCCGGCTCCCACCCCTGACGCCGGCGCCCCCACAGGCCACCACCCGTGGTCGCCTCCCCCACGAACATCCGCCAACGCCTCCCGGCCCCACCGCCGGGAAAATCCCACGAGAAGGGCGAACGGATCATGTCAAAGACCGATGTCGTCGTCACCGGCCTCGGCGCCACCACCCCCCTCGGGGGTGACGTCGCGACCACATGGTCCGCGCTCCTCGACGGCCGCTCCGGAATCACCAACCTTCCGGAGGAGTGGCACGAGAAGCTCCCGGTGCACTTCGCCGGGCAGATCGCGCAGGAGCCCTCCGAGAAGCTGCCGCGCCCGCGCCTGCGCCGCCTGGACCGCACCCAGCAGTTCGCGCTGATCGCCGCGAAGGAGGCCTGGGAGGACGCCGGTTCGCCCGACGTCGACCCGATCCGCCTGGGTGTCGTGGTCTCCAGCGGCATCGGCGGCATTCTCACCATCCTCGAGCAGTACGACATCTTCCGTGAGAAGGGCTGGAAGCGGGTCTCCCCGTTCACCGTGCCCATGCTCATGCCCAACAGCCCGGCCGCGGCCATCAGCCTGGAGTACACCGCTCGGGCCGGTTCGCACGTGCCGGTGAGCGCCTGCGCCTCCAGCGCCGAGGCCATCGCCAACGGTGTGGACATGATCCGCTCCGGCCGCGCCGACATCGTCATCGCCGGCGGCACCGAGGCCGCCATCCACCCGCTGAACATCGCGTCGTTCGCGTCCATGCGGGCCCTGTCCACACGCAACGACGACCCGCAGACGGCCTCCCGTCCCTGGGACAAGAACCGCGACGGCTTCGTCATGGGCGAGGGCGCGGGCATCCTGATCCTGGAGTCGGCCGAGCACGCCGCCCGCAGGGGTGCCCGCGTGTACGCGCACGCCTCCGGCGTGGGCTACACCAACGACGCCTACGACATCGTCCAGCCCGACCCCGAGGGCGCCGGGCAGGCGCGGGCCATCACCCAGGCCCTGGACGACGCCGGGCTCGCCCCCAGCGACATCGTGCACGTCAACGCGCACGCCACGTCCACCCCCGCGGGCGACGTCGGCGAGACGCGCGCGATCCGTTCGGCGCTGGGCGAGTCCGCCACCGACCGGGTCGCGGTGACCTCCACCAAGTCCATGACCGGCCACCTGCTGGGCGGCGCGGGCGCGGTGGAGTCGATCGCGACCATCCTGGCGCTGCACGACGGGCGCATCCCGCCGACCATCAACATCGAGGAGCTGGACCCGGACGTGGTCGTGGACATCGTCCGCGACAAGCCCCGGGACATGCCCAGCGGTGACGTGGCGGCCGTCAACGAGTCCTTCGGGTTCGGCGGCCACAACATCGCCGTGGTGTTCCGCCGCGCCTGAACCCGCGACCGGCCCCTCTCCCCGGCCGGCGCCCCGCACCCACCGCGACCCCGGGCCCTCCCGCGCCGGGCCCCCGGGCCCCCCGGC
>NZ_JBHXQY010000096.1:0-25385 GCF_042716955.1 Nocardiopsis sp. NPDC058631
GCACACCACCGTGTGCCCGCCCCCGGCGTGCGAAACCCCTCCGCCCAGTCCCGGGAGGGCTCCGGGCGGAGGGCCCGGACCGGGCTCAGTCCCGGAGCAGCATTCGCCCGGCCGTGCCGGTCGGTCCGACGTCCTCGCCGCGCAGGACGGTGCGCCGCACCCGTCCCACCAGCTCCGCCCCGTCGTAGGGGCTCACCGGGTTGCGGTGGCGGAGCGCGCGCACGTCCACCCGGAAGGGCTCCTCCGGGGAGACCACCGCGAAGTCGGCGTCGTGGCCCACCGCGATCGCCCCCTTGTTGCGCACCCCCGCGATCCGTGCGGGCCCCGAGGACATCCACCGCACCACGTCCACCAGGGGCACGCCACGGCGGCGCGCCTCCGTCCACACGGCCGCGAAGCCCACCTGGAGCCCCGAGACCCCGCCCCACGCGGTCCCGAAGTCGCCGGTGTCCAGGTCCTTCAGGTCGGGGGTGCTCGGCGAGTGGTCGCTGACCACGCAGTCGATCAACCCGTCCCCGAGCGCCCGCCACAGCAGGTCCCGGTTGGCGGAGTCGCGGATGGGCGGGCAGCACTTGAACTGGGTGGCGCCGGCGGGCACCCCCTCGGCCTCCAGGGTGAGGTAGTGCGGGCAGGTCTCCACCGTCAGCGGCACGTCGTCCGCCCTGGCCCGGGCGATCAGCGGGAGCGCCGAGGCGCTGGACAGGTGCAGGACGTGCGCCCTGGTACCCGTGCGCCGCGCCACCTCGATCACCCGGGCGATCGCCGCGTGCTCCGCGGTGTCGGGACGCGAGGCCAGGAAGTCCGCGTAGTCGCGTCCGGCGGCTGGCGGCGCCGCCGCCAGCACGGCCGGGTCCTCGGCGTGCACGATGATCCTGCCGCCGAACTCCCCGACGGCCTCGGCCGCCGTCAGCAGCTCCTCCGGGGAGAGGTGGCCGAACTCGTCCACCCCCGACGGGGACAGGAACGCCTTGAATCCGAACACGCCCCGTTCCCAGAGCGCGGCCAGCTCCTTGGTGTCCCCGGGGCTGCTGTTCTCGGGGACGGCTCCGCCCCAGAACCCCACGTCCACGGCGAGTTTGCCCTCGGCGGCGGCGCGCTTGGCGTCCAGGCCCGCGACGGTGGTGGTCGGGGGCACGCTGTTCAGCGGCATGTCGAGCAGGGTCGTGACGCCGCCCAGGGCGGCGGCGCCGGTGGCCGAGGCGAACCCCTCCCACTCGGTGCGCCCGGGTTCGTTGACGTGCACGTGGGTGTCGACCAGGCCGGGCAGCAGCACCTCGTCGTCGGCGAGGGTGATCTCCCTGCGGGCGATCAGCGGGACGCGGTCGCCGACGAGGACGTCCACCACCCGCCCGTCGCGCACCCCGACGGTGACCGGGCGCTCCCCTTCGGGTGTGAGGGCTCTGCGGGCACGTACGGCGAGATCGTGTCGGGTCATGTGTCGCTACTCCTGTCCGATGCGTCGTGTGGCCAGGCCGACCAGGGCCGCGAGCTCGGTTCCGGCGGCCTTGGCGACCTCGGCCTCGTCCAGGGCCCCGCAGCGTACCCCGCTGACCAGGGCAGAGGCCAGTGCCTGCGCGGTGGCCGGCTCGTCCAGCACCCCCCCGGCGACGGATCCGAGGTAGGCCCGTAGTCGGGCGGCCGCGGGGGCGAAGGCCTCCCGGTAGAAGGCGTAGGTGGCCAGGTAGCGGGTGACCAGCTGGTGCGGGTGCAGGTCCCACCCCTGGTAGAAACCGCGTTCCAGGGAGCGGCGGACCAGGGAGGCGTGCAGCCTCCAGGCGGAGTGCACCTCCCCCGGTGCTCCGACGGGCAGCACGTTGGTCGACCCGTCCGAGAGCCACACGCCGGTTCCGGCCGCGGCCACCTGCATGACGGCCTTGGCGTGGTCGGCGACCGGGTGGGCCATGCTCTGGTAGGCGGCGGTGACCCCGCAGGCCGCGCTGTAGTCGTAGGTCCCGTAGTGCAGGGCGCTGACCCGGCCCTGTCCCGCGTGGATCATGCGGGCGACCGCGGCGGTGCCGTCGGGGAGCAGGATCGACTGCGGCGTCTCGATCTGCAGCTCGAAGCGCAACCGGCCGGCGTCCAGGCCGAACCGCTGCTCCAGCTCGTCGGTGAGCCACACCATGGCCTCGACCTGCTCCACCGAGGTGATCTTGGGCAGGGTGAGGGCCAGGTTGCCGGGAAGCGCGCCGTTCTCCTCCAGGAGGGTGTGCAGGAACAGCGCGAGGCTGCGGGCGCCCCGGGCGCGCCCGGCGGCCTCCATGCCCTTCATACGGATGCCGAAGTGCGGCGGGGCCTGCCCGGCGGCCAGGTCGGCCGAGAGGGCACGTGCCGCGGAGACCACGTCGGTGTCCTCGGCCTCGTCGCCCCGGTCGCCGTAGCCGTCCTCCAGGTCGGCCCGCAGGTCCTCGACCGGTTCGGTGGCGAGCTTGTCCCTCAGGCGGGGAAGGATCTCGGACACCGCGGCCTGGTCGGTCCCCGTCGCGGCGGCCAGGTCGGCGGCCGTCGGCGCGTACTCGGCGAGCGAGGCCGCCGCGTCCCTGCCCCACTCGGCACCGAGGCCGGGCCGCACCCGGTCCGCGGGGACGTACACGGTGTGCACCGGCTGCCGGGCTCCGGAGGAGCCGGGGTAGGCGAGGGCGAGCCGGGCGTCCGCGTCGGCGAGGCGCGCGTTCAGTCCCGCGGTGAGCACGTCCAGGGCGAGATCGGGCTCCGTGCGACGGCTCTCGGACCGGTCCTCTTCCACGTGTGTGTCCTCTCCCAAGCGAAGTTTTTCCTATCGTGGATGCTAACTTTTGCAATCCGGAAGAACAAGAGACACCATGGGGTGAACGGGGAACCTCGGATCACAGCGGACGGGAACACCCGGACAGCTGGTTTCGCCCGTGCTATAGAAGACACTGATGCCGGGAACCAGTTTTCGTATCGCAGAAGCAAGAGCCTGAACCCACGCCACGGCCCATGGGAGCGCGTCCGTTGTCAGTCCCACAGATCCCCCTCATCCCCGACGAAGCGGGCAAACGCGGGCGTTCCGGTGGCGTGCAGTCGCTCGACCGCGCCTTCTCCCTGCTGGAGATCATGGCGGAGGCGGGCGGCGAGACGTCGCTGAGCCAGCTGGCCGAGTCCTCCGGCCTTCCGCTTCCCACCATCCACCGCATCATCCGCACCCTGGTGGGCAACGGGTACGTGCGCCAGCTCCCCTCCCGCCGCTACGCACTCGGCCCCCGGCTCATCGGCCTGGGCGACAAGGCCTCGCAGATGCTCGGCACCTGGGCCAGGCCGCACCTGGCGCAACTGGTGGAGGACCTGGGGGAGACCGCGAACCTGGCCATGCTGGACGGAGACAAGGTCATCTACGTGGCGCAGGTCCCCTCCCCCCACGCCATGCGCATGTTCACCGAGGTCGGCCGCCGCGTGCTGCCGCACTCCGCCGGGGTCGGCAAGGCCCTGCTCTCGCAGCTGGGCGACGAGGAGGCCCTGGCCACGGTGCGCCGCACCGGGATGCCCGCGGCGACCGACCGCACCATCACCGATCCCGGGCTGTTCGTCACCGAGTTGCACAGGGTGCGCGACCAGGGGTTCGCCATCGACGACGGCGAGCAGGAGATCGGGGTGCGCTGCGTCGCGGTCCCGGTCAGGGGCGCGCCCTCGGGCATGGCGGTGTCCATCTCCGGCCCGGAGGCCCGCGTGAGCTGGGATTTCGTGGAGCGCGCCGCACCCATGGTGCAGCGCTGCGCGGCCACGCTCGCCACGGACCTCAACAACCAGGCCTGAGCCGTACCGGGGACCGACGACAAGGGGGCGGACCGGCCGAAGCCGGTCCGCCCCTTCGTGCGACGCCCTACGTCTGCTGGTCGAAGCCCAGCTTGCGCAGCTGCTTGGGGTCGCGCTGCCAGTCCTTGGCCACACGGACCCGCAGGTCGAGGAACACCCGCTGCCCCAGCAGGCCCTCGATCTGCTTACGGGCTCGCGATCCCACGTCCCGCAGGCGCGACCCCTTCGACCCGATGACGATCGCCTTCTGGCTGGGGCGCTCCACGTACAGCGACGCGTAGATGTCTACCAGCTCCTTGCCCGGACGGGTGTTCTCCCGCTGGAACATCTCGTCCACGACCACCGCGATGGAGTGCGGCAGCTCGTCGCGCACGCCCTCCAGCGCGGCCTCGCGGACCAGCTCGGCCACCAGCATCTCGTCGGGTTCGTCGGTCAGGTCGCCGTCCGGGTACAGCGGCGGTCCCTCCGGCAGGTGCGAGCACAGCACCTCGGTGACGGTGTCCAGCTGGAACGAGCCCTGCGCGGACACCGGGACGATGTCGGCCCAGTCGCCCAGCTCGTCCACCGCCATCAGGTGCTTGCCCACGGCCTCCTTGTCGACCAGGTCGGTCTTGGTGACCAGGGCGACCACCGGGGTGTTGCGCTGCTCCGCCAGTTCCTTGGCGATGTAGGTGTCACCCCGGCCGATCGGCTCGTTGGCGGGCAGGCAGAAGGCGATCACGTCCACCTCGACCAGAGTGGACCGCACCAGCGAGTCCAGCCGCTCGCCCAGCAGGGTGCGCGGCTTGTGCAGGCCCGGGGTGTCCACGATGATCAGCTGGGATTCGGGCCGGTGCACGATACCGCGCACCGTGCGCCGCGTGGTCTGCGGCCGGTTGCTGGTGATCGCCACCTTCTGCCCGACCAGCGCGTTCATCAGCGTGGACTTGCCCACGTTCGGGCGGCCCACGAAGCAGGCGAAGCCGCTGCGGAAGCCCTCCGGGTGGGAGGGTGCCGGCAACGGGATGCGCAGCTTCTCGAGGTCGAGGTCGTTCATGGGTCCTTCTCAGCGCCGGGTGATGCTCGCGGGCACCCCGTCAGGGGCGGCGATCACCACCACCTGGGTCTTCAGGTCGTCCGCCACCGCGCGGTCGTCCTCGGTCAGTTCCTGGGCCTCGGTGACAACCACCGCCGCCTCCAGGGCGGAGGCCTCGCTGGAGGCGGCCGCGGCCACCGCCGCCTGGAGCGCCGTCAGCCGGAGGGAGGGCAGCGACACCGTCGTGGCCACGTACGTGCGCCCCGTCTCGTCGCGCACCGCCGCGCCCTCCGCCGCCGCGTTCCTGGCCCGGGAGGCCCGTGCGAGGGTGATGAGCTTGCCGTCCTCGGGGCCGAGCCCCATCGTCTCCGTCACTGCTCCGTGCTCCTTACGTCCTCGTTCCGGCCCCGGCCGTCCGACGCCTCGGTTCCCCCGGCGGGCAGACGCTCCACCAGAACGGTCGTCATCCGGTTCCGGCGGCTGCTCTTGCCCTCCAGGGTGAGCCTCAGTCCAGCGTATTCGGCCTGGGCGCCCCCCACGGGGACCCGGCCCAGCACGAACGCGACGAGTCCGCCGACGGTCTCCACGTCCAGGACGTCGAGGTCCCGGTCCGGGAACAGCTCGTCGAGCTCGCCCAGCGGCAGCCGGGCCGTCACGCGCACCCGGTCGTCGTCCAGCCAGTCCACCGGCGGGATCTCGTGGTCGTACTCGTCGGTGATCTCCCCGACGATCTCCTCCACGATGTCCTCCAGCGTGACCAGACCCGCGGTACCGCCGTACTCGTCGATGGCCACCGCGACGTGGTTGCGCTGCTGCTGCATCTCGCGGAGCAGCTCGTCGATGGGCTTGGTGTCGGGGACGTAGGTCGCCGGGCGCATCACGTCGGCCGCGCCGAGCGGCACGGCCGCCCCGGCGCTTCCGGCGGCCGCCGCCCAGCGGTCGCGGAGCTGGTCCACCAGGTCCTTGAGGTAGACGATGCCGACGACGTCGTCCTCGTCCTCGCCGGTCACGGGGATCCGCGAGTAACCGCTCGCCAGGGCCAGGGTGAGGACCGCGTCGGCGTCGGCCTCGCGGCTCGTGAACACGATGTCGGGGCGGGGCACCATGACCTCGCGCACGGAGGTGTCGTCGAGCTTGAAGACGGAGTGGATCATCTGCCGCTCCTCGGCGTCGATGACCTCCCCCTGCTCGGCCAGGTCGACCAGCTGCCGCAGTTCCACCTCGGTACTGAACGGCCCCTCGCGGTCGCCCTTGCCGCGCGGGGTGATCGCGCGGCCCGCACCGACCAGGAGCTGGGCGAGCGGGCCCACCACGACCTGGACCGGATAGACGACCTTCGCGCTCGCGCGGGCGACCGGTCCGGAGAACTGGCGGCCGAGGATGCGCGGAGCGATGGCGATCAGCACCGACTCCACGACGACCATCGCCACGGCGGTCAGCAGCAGGGCGGGCCACCCCAGCCCGAGGAGGAACACCATCCCCATGGCCGCGGCGATGACCGCGCACACCTCGCACACCACGCGCAGGAACAGCAGCACGTTGAGGTGGCGGGTGGGGTCGGCGGCCACCTTGCCCCAGAATCCACCGGTCCTGGCGGCGCGCTCCGCGCCGGTCGCCTCGGGAAGGCCCACGGACATGACACGGGTGACGGCGACCTCCGCCGCCACCAGGAAACCGGCCACCGCGGTCAACACCAGCGCGATCGAGAAGGCGGTGATCCACTCGGCGGGCTCGCCCGTGGTCATGGGGGCGACGTCAGGCCACATCAGGGGTTGCATCAGGTGGTCTCGTCCCCTGCGGTCTCGGCGGTCTCCCGCTCACCCCAGGCCGCGAGGATCTCGCCCTGGAGTCCGAACATCTCCTTGTGCTCGTCGGGCTCCGCGTGGTCGTAGCCCAACAGGTGCAGGATGCCGTGGGTGCACAGCAGGTCGATCTCCGCCCGGGTGCTGTGCCCGGCCTTCTCGGCCTGGCGCTCGGCCACCTGCGGGCAGATGATCACGTCACCGAGGACACCGGGTTCACTGGTTCGGCCGGGGCCACCGGGGCGCAGCTCGTCCATCGGGAAGGAGAGCACGTCGGTGGGGCCCGGTTCGTCCATCCACCGCACGTGCAGGTCGGTCATGGGTCCCTCGTCCACCAGCACGACGGACAGCTCGGCCAGGGGGTGGACGCGCATGGCGTCGAGCACGTGCCGGGCCAGGCGGGAGAGTCGCTCCTCGTCCACGGTGGTGACGCCGGACTCGTTGGCGACGTCGATACTCATCTGTTGGGGCTGCCTCACTTGGAATCGTCGCGGCCGGGCGGAGCGCCCGGCCGGTGGGTGTGCCGTCTCCGGCCCGCACCCGGGACACCCGAACCGGTGGGCCCGCATGCTCACGGACCCACCGGTGCGAACGCCGTACTACCTCAGTCTGCCCGCTCCCCGGGGCCGGTGCTCCCCGTTCCCGGGCCCCTCGGGGTGTCGGAGGAGGGGTCGCTGCGCGGGTACAGGCCACGGGAGCGGCCTCCCGTCGCGCCGCGGCGGTCGCCCCTGCGGTCGCCCTGCCGGTCGTTCTGGACGGCGTCGTAACGCCCGTAGGCGTCGACGATCTTCCCCACCAGCTTGTGCCGGACGACGTCCTCACTGGTCAGCCGGCAGAAGGCGATGTCGTCGATGTCACTCAGGATCGTCTCGATGGTCCGCAGCCCGCTGGCCTGCCCGCCGGGCAGGTCCACCTGGGTGACGTCACCGGTGACCACGATCCTGGAACCGAAGCCCAGACGCGTGAGGAACATCTTCATCTGCTCGGGCGAGGTGTTCTGGGCCTCGTCCAGGATGATGAAGGAGTCGTTCAGGGTCCGGCCCCTCATGTACGCCAGGGGTGCGACCTCGATCGTCCCGGCGGCCATCAGCTTGGGGATGGAGTCGGGGTCGAGCATGTCGTGCAGGGCGTCGTAGAGGGGACGCAGGTAGGGGTCGATCTTGTCGTAGAGCGTGCCCGGCAGGAAGCCGAGGCGCTCCCCGGCCTCCACCGCGGGACGGGTCAGGATGATCCGGTTGACCTCTTTGTCCTGGAGCGCCTTGACCGCCTTGGCCATGGCCAGGTAGGTCTTGCCGGTGCCCGCGGGCCCGATACCGAACACCACGGTGCTGCGGTCGATGGTGTCGACGTAGCGCTTCTGGTTGAGCGTCTTGGGCCGGATGGTCTTGCCGCGGTTGGACAGGATGTTGGTGGTGAGCACGTCCGCGGGCCGCTCCGACCCGGGCGCCGCCAGCATGTGGACCATGCGCTCGATGGTGTCGGGGGTGACGTGCGTGCCGCTCTTGGCGAGTTCGATCAGCTCCTCGACGAGGCGGACCACCACGGCGGTCTCCTCGGGGGTGCCGCTGATGGTGAACTCGTTGCCGCGGACGTGGATGTCACTGTCGAAGGCCCGCTCCAACGCCCTGAGGAGTTCGTCCCCCGAGCCCAGCAGGCTGATCATCGTGTGCTCGTCGGGCACCACGACCTTGACCTGAGTATCCCGTCGCGGGTGCGTGTGCGTTGTCTCGGCCATGGTGTGGCCTTGCGGCCGCTGTCCTACCCTTCGATCGGGCGCCTGCCCGCCTGGGCCGGCGCGGCGCCTCCTTGGCGGCTCCGGCGCCGTGGGGACGCCGGGTGTGGCTCCTCGCCGGTGTTCCACTGGAGTCCCACCGGGCCCTCGAAGCCCACGGTCAGAGTCTACCAAGGCGTCCGCGCCCCGTTCGAGGGGTTATCCGGCCTGTGGAGGGCGGTCCGGGCGCCCCGCCCCCGGTCCGGGTGGTTCGGGACCAGGGTCCCGTGCCCGGCCCCGGAAGCGGGACGGAGCCCCGGCGCCCCTACCCGGGAGGCCAGTTGAGCCCGCGGCCGCCCAGGAGGTGGCCGTGGAGGTGGAAGACCGTCTGCCCGGCCCCGCTCCCGGTGTTGAACACCAGCCGGTACCCGGTCTCGGCGATGCCCTCGGCCACGGCGATCTCGTGGGCGTCGCTGATGATCCGGTCCAGCAGGCCGGTGCCCGTGGCGGCGGCCGCGGCCGCGTCGGGGTGGTGCTCGCGCGGGACGATGAGTACGTGTGTGGGGGCCTGGGGGTTGATGTCGCGGAAGGCGAGGGTCCGCTCGCCCTCGTGGACGATCTCGGCCGGCACCTCTCCCTTCACGATCTTGCAGAAGAGGCAGTCCTCGTGGGCCATCGCGAACCTCCTTGGTGTGTCCGTGGTGTGTTCGCGGCCGCCGGAACGGCCGCCGTCCGGGAATTGTCCGGGACCATGATGCCGCAGGTGAGTGGTGGGCGGCCCTTCCGAGGGACGCCTTCCGCCCTGTCTGGAAGCCGGTTCGGCGGCGGTCTCCGTCCCAGGCGCGATACTCTTCTCACCCGTGCGCGTCGGGTCGTCGGAAAAGCACCACCGCTGCCCTGGTCCCCACGTGTTCGGATTGAAACGCGCGTCTACCTGGAAAAGAAGAGGTATGCCCTTTCGTAAACCCCGCGACAAGGGTGTGCGTCGAACTGACGTGACGACAGAAACCATGGTGGCCGGAGCTGCCACGGCTCCACGCTCGGTGGAGTGGGATGCCGACCACGCCGTGACGGAGCTCTACAGGGAGCACTACCGTCCGCTCGTTCGGCTCGCAGCCCTTCTCGTACGCGACCACGCGACCGCGGAAGAGGTCGTCCAGGACTCGTTCGTCGCGATGCACGCCGCGTGGCGCCGCCTGCGCGACCCGAACAAGGCGCTGTCCTACCTCCGCCAGGCAGTGGTGAACAAGGCCCGGTCCGTGCTCCGCCACCGGGCGGTGGTGGAGAAGCACGCACCCAAGGCCCTACCCGACGCCCCCAGCGCCGAACACGGCGCCCTGAACCTGCTGGAGCGGGAGGCGGTCATCCGCGCTCTGCGCAAACTACCCACCCGTCAGCGAGAGGCCATCGTGCTCAGGTACTACGGCGACCTGTCAGAGGCGCAGATCGCGGACGCGATGGGGATCAGCCGGGGTGCGGTGAAGAGCCACACCTCCCGTGGCATCTCCTCGCTCCGCTCTGTTCTGGAGCAGACGACATGACCAGCCCGACAGATCCGACGAACGACGCCTTCGAGGAACGGCTGCGCCAGGTCCTCCGCTCCGAGGCGGACGCGGTCGCGCCCTCGCCGGAGGCCCTGAACCTGATCCGTGATCGCACCGACCGCAATCGGGGCGCCGCCTGGTTCGGTCTGCCCTGGCTACGACCGGTGGCGGCGGTCGCGGGAGCCGTGATGATCGCCGCCTCGGTGGTCATGTCCAGCCCCCAGGTCCGCGACCAGGTGCTGGAGTTCGTCCCGGCGGGCGCCGACCGCCACGGCACCCCCCCGAAGCACGACGAGGACGGCGGCGGCGTCGCTGCCTCCGACCCCTCCTCCGACTCCGTCGAGGGCGCCACGCAGCAGTCGTCGGAGCCCCCCGAGGGCCCGGAGACCCCTCCCCGGCCCGACCGGGAGAAGGACCCGGCCGAGGAGGGTGTGGAGTCCGCGTCCGCGTGCCCGCCTTCCGGGGAGGACGCCCTGCCCTCACCGTCCGCGTCGGAGGAGGCCGAGGACGGTCGGGACCCCACCGCCGCGGACGGGTGCGAGCCCAGCGAGGAGCCGACCGACGGCGAGGACGGCGGTGGCGACGAGGATGACAACGGAGGCGGTGGCGGTGGCGGGGAGACACCCGGCGCCGGTGACGGGGACGAGGGCGGCAGCGGCGACGAGGACGCTTCCGGCGGTGGTTCCGACAGCGCCGGCGGCGACACCGGCGGCAACCGGACCACGACCGAGGACTGACAGGACGGCCCCGTACGGCGGCCACGACGGATGAGGCGCCCGGGAGAGGTTTCCCCCGGGCGCCTCATCCGTCGTCTGGTCCGCGCCCCGTGACCCTGCGGCCCGGGGGTCGGCTGCCGTCGTCGGCTACCAGCGTCCCGTGCGTGCCTGCAGCACCGCCAGGGCGGCGACCCCGGCGGTGGAGGTGCGCAGCACGCTCGGCCCCAGCAGGGCCCGCACGGCGCCCGCTCCGTCGAAAGCGTCGAGTTCGGGGGCGGAGAAGCCTCCCTCGGGCCCGACCACGACGACGATGCCCGGCCCCTCCCCGGAGGGCAGGTCCATGTCGGCCAGGCGCGTGGCCCCGTCCTCGTGCAGCACCACACCCAGGTCGGCCCCGGCCAGCAGTGCGGCCACGGCGGACCGGTCCGCGAGGTCGGCGACCTCGGGAAGCCGCACCCGCCTGGCCTGTTTGGCCGCCTCCCTGGCGGTGGCGCGCCACTTGGCCAGGGCCTTGACCGCCCGGTCGCCCTTCCAACGGGTGACGGAGCGCTCAGCGGCCCAGGGCACGACCGTGTCGACCCCCGCCTCGGTCATCATCTCCACGGCCAGTTCGCCGCGGTCCCCCTTGGGAAGTGCCTGGACGACGGTCAGGCGGGGGCGGGGCGCGGGTTCCTCGCTGCGCTCCACCACCGCACAGACGATGTGGTCCCTGCCCACGGCGGACACGGTGCACCGGGCCCGCAGGCCGAGACCGTCGGACAGGTCGACGGTCTCACCCTCCCTGATGCGCCGTACCACCGCGGCGTGGTGCCCCTCGGTACCGCCCACGGTCACCCGGTCGGCCGCCAGTTCGGCGGTCCCGACCAGGAAGACCGGCGGTGTCACTTGGCGCCGAAGGCGTCACGGAGCTTGGCGAAGAGGCCGCCGTGCCCGGGGCTGAACCGGCCCGGGGACTGGTCCTCGCCGCGCAGCTCGGCGAACTTGCGGAGCAGGTTCTCCTGCTCCTCGTCCAGCTTGCCCGGGGTCTCGACGTCGACGCGGATGCGCAGGTCGCCCCGCCCTCCCCCGTCCAGGTGGGTGACGCCCTTGTTGGACAGGGTGATGACGTGGCCGGAGTTGGTACCCGGACGCAGGTCGATGTTCTCGGTCCCGTCGAGGGTGTCGAAGGCGAAGGACGCGCCCAGCGCGGCGGCCGTCATGGGGACGGTCACCGTGCACTGCAGGTCGTCGCCCCGCCGCTCGAAGGTCGGGTGGGGTCGCTGAAGGATCTCCAGGATGATGTCGCCGCGGGGTCCGCCGTTGGGGCCGACCTCGCCCTCACCCGCGAGCTGGATCCGGGTGCCGTCGTCGACGCCCGCGGGGATCTTGACGGTCCGGGTGACCTTCTCGCGTACCCGGCCCTCCCCCGCGCAGTCGCCGCACGGGTTGGTGATGACCGAGCCCTGGCCCGAGCACTGCGGGCAGGGGCGGGAGGTCATGACCTGACCCAGAAAGGAGCGGGTGACCTGGGAGACCTCGCCCTGACCGTGGCACATCTCGCACGTGGTGCGGTGCGAACCGGCCGCGGTCCCCTCGCCCTGGCACGTCTCGCACAGGATCGCGGTGGGGAAGGTGATCTCCTTGCTGACCCCGAACGCGGTCTCCGCCAGGTCCAGCTCGACACGGATCTTGATGCTGCGACCGCGCCGGACCCGGTCCCGGGGGCCACGCCCGCCGGGCTGACCGCCGCCGAAGAAGGCGTTCATGATGTCGTCGAAGGCGAAACCGCCCGCGCCGCCACCGAAGCCTCCCGCGCCGCCACCGCCGGGAGCGTAGGGGTCCTGACCCATGTCGAACATCCGACGCTTGTTCTCGTCGGAGAGGACCTCGTAGGCCTGGGTCACCTCCTTGAAGCGCTCCTGGGTGGCGGGGTCAGGGTTGATGTCCGGATGGAGCTCGCGTGCGAGCCTCCGGTACGCCTTCTTGATCTCGTCCTTGGACGCGTCGCGACGCACCCCGAGAACCTGGTAATAGTCTCTGGCCACTGAGTTACTGTCCTGCCAAAATCTGTCCGACATACCGAGCCACGGCGCGTACCGCTCCCATTGTTCCCGGATAGTCCATCCGGGTGGGTCCCACAACACCGATCTTGGCGAGCGACTGGTTTCCCACACCGTAGTCGGCCGAGACGATGGAGGTGGACCGGAGACCCTCGTGGAAGTTCTCCGCGCCGATGCGCACCGTGAGCATTGACGGGTCCTTCGCCTCACCCAGCAAACGGATGAGGACCATGTTCTCTTCCAGCGCCTCCAGGACGTCCCTCAGGCTGGCGGCGAAGTCCACGGCGGCGAGGTTGGCCGTCCCCGCGAGGACGATCTTCTCCTCGTGCCGTTCGACGAGGCTCTCCAACAGGACGGAGAGGACGGCCACCGCCATCCGGCGGTGTTCGGGCGGGACCTGCGCGGGCAGGTCCTCCACAGCGTCGGGCACCTCTCCGAGGTGCAGCCCGGAGATGGCGCGGTTGAGCATGGAGCGCAGGTCGTGGACCGCGGTCCCGTTGACCTCTCCGAGTCCGTCGATGACGCGCTGTTCGACCCTGCCAGTGTCGGTGATCACGACCATCATGACCCGCTGGCCCCCGAGGGGGACCAGCTCGACGTGCTGGACCGACGACCGGGTCAGCGAGGGGTACTGCACGATCGCGACCTGGCGTGTGAGCTGGGCGAGGAGCCGCACCGTCCTGGCGACGATCTCGTCCAGGTCCACCGCTCCGGCGAGGAAGGACTCGATGGCGCGACGCTCCGGCGCCGACAGGGGCTTGACCGAGGAGAGCCGGTCGACGAAGAGCCGGTACCCCTTGTCGGTCGGGACGCGTCCCGCGCTGGTGTGGGGCTGGGCGATGTACCCGTCCTCCTCCAGCGCGACCATGTCGTTGCGAATGGTCGCGGGGGAGACCCCGAGCCTGTGCCGATCGGCCAGTGCCCTGGATCCCACGGGTTCGTTCGTGTTGACGAAGTCCTCCACGACCGCGCGCAGGACAGCGAGCTTGCGCTCGTCCAGCAACTCGCCACCTCCTGGCACTCCGGGTTCCTCGGTGCCAATTCTATGCCCGACCGCAAACCCGGACGGGTACCCGCCGGTAGTAACGCCGGTGGGCACGCCCGATCTTCCCTCCGGTGCGGCGACGTGCGCCACGGCACGGGTGAACCGACACCCTCCCCCACTAGACTGCACGACCGTGGCTACCAAGGGAACCGGCCGCTACGGCCGCGACGTACTCGCCGACGACTGGCGGCTGCCCCGCAAGGGTGCCGTACGCGAGGTCCCCCTGAGGCGGGACCTGGTCGTGGAGGACGCCGACCAGGCGTTCTGCGGAGCAGTTTTGACCTGGGACAAGTCCAGTGTGACGCTGGAGGACCGCGCCGGCCGCCGCAGGGTCTTCGACCTCGGCCCGGCCGCCTTCCTGCTCGACGGGAAACTTGTGACCCTGGTGCGCCCGGCCGCGGCGCCGAGGGGGCCCCTGCGCAGCGCCTCCGGTTCGGTGGCGGTGCCCGGCGCCGCCGCGCGTACGGCCCGCGGGAGCCGGATCTACGTGGAGGGCGTGCACGACGCCGAGCTCGTGGAGAAGGTCTGGGGACACGACCTGCGCGTCGAGGGGATCGCCGTCGAGTTCCTGGAGGGCGTCGACGACCTGCCCTCGATCGTGGCGGACTTCTCCCCCGGTCCGGGACGCCGCCTCGGGGTCCTCGTGGACCACCTGGTCCCGGGTTCCAAGGAGAGCCGGATCGCCGAGCGGGTGCGCGCGGAGCACGTACTGGTGGCCGGCCACCCCTACGTCGACGTCTGGCAGGCCGTGCGGCCCGCCGCCGTGGGGATCACGGCCTGGCCCGAGGTTCCGCGCGGCCGCCCCTGGAAGGAGGGCGTCGTCGAGGCCCTGGGGTGGCGGCTGGAGACCGGTGAGGCGTGGCGCCGGATCCTCGGATCGGTCGGTACCTATGCTGATCTGGAGCCGTCCCTGCTCGGACGTGTGGAGGAGCTCATCGACTTCGTCACGGGACCCCACCCGGACGAACCCTAGGACGTGCCGTCGCGTCACAGTAGGGTGCCTGCCCCTGACGGGGCCGTTTTCGCGGTGGTGCGGCCCCAGGACCTAGGATTCTGCCCAGGGCGCGGTCCGGGCACCCGGTGTCCGGGGCCGCGGTCGCCCGCCTCCGGCCCTGCGCGGTCGTCGGTACAGAGCGAAAGTACAAGAACCGCCACTCACCAGCGGAGCCAAGGAAGAGCATGAGCGAGACCCCGACGAACCCCCCGTCCCCGGAGGACCCCGACCAGGACCGGCAGCCCCAGCAGCCGGACGGCGGGCAGCAGGAGTACGGCCGGCAGGACGAGGGCCGACCGCCCCAGGCGGGATACGACCAGCCCTCGGACGCGCAGTCGCCGTACGCGCCCCAGCCCGAGCAGGGCCACCAGCCCGGCCCGCAGCCGCCCTACGGGCAGCCCTCGGGCGCACAGCCCTCGTACGGGCAGCCGCCCCAACCCGGGTACGGGCAGCCCCCGGGCGCCCAGTCGCCGTACGCGCCCCAGCCCGAGCAAGGCCACCAGCCCGGCCCGCAGCAGCCCTACGGCCAGCCGGGGTACGGCCAGCCGTCCAGCGGACAGCCGGCGTACGGCCAGCCCTCGGGCGCCCAGTCGCCGTACGCGCCCCAGCCCGAGCAAGGCCACCAGCCCGGCCCGCAGCCGCCCTACGGGCAGCCCCCACAGCCCCAGCAGCCCTACGGCCAGCCCGGTTTCGCCCCTCCCGGCGCGGGTGCCGAGCAGCCCTCCCACGGACAGCCGTCCGGCGCGCAGCCCGCATACGGGCAGCCGCCCCAACCCGGGTACGGGCAGCCCCCGGGCTCCCAGTCGCCGTACGCGCCCCAGCCCGAGCAAGGCCACCAGCCCGGCCCGCAGCCGCCCTACGGGCAGCCCCCACAGCCCCAGCAGCCCTACGGTCAGCCCGCGGGCGCGCAGCAGGGGTACGTCCCGCAGCCCGACCACGCCCAGCAGCCGCATGCCTACGGCCAGCCGCAGCAGCCGCAGCACCCCGGCGCCTACGGCCAGCCGCAGCCTCCCGCGCAGGGGAACGACAACAGCACGCTGGTGGCCATGCTCGCCCACCTGTCGGGTTTCGTGATCGCCTGCTTCGGCTGGATTCCGCCGCTGGCGGTCTACCTCGCCAAGCGCAACCAGTCGCCGTTCGTGCGCCACCACGCCTCGGAGGCGGCGAACTTCCAGATCACACTGCTGATCCCGTACATCTTCGCCTGGGTCGTCTTCATCGCACTGGGTATCTTCTTCCCGAGCCTGTCCTGGATCGGCTCCCTGATCATCGCGCTCGTCTGGATCGTGTCGATCGTGTTCGGGGTCATGGGGGCCAACGGAGCGAACAAGGGGACCTGGTACCGCTACCCGGTCAGCATCCGCCTGCTGAAGTGACGCGCACTCCCCCCCGACCTGAGCGAGTCCACACGAAGGAACCACCATGTCGCACCCGAACAACCCGCCCGAAGACCCCTACGGCCAGGGTCAGCAGCCAGGCCACGACGACGGCTCCGGCGGCTACCCCGGCCAGCAGCCCGGCGGTTACCCGCCGCCCCCGCAGGGCGACCCCTCGCAGGGGTACCAGAGCGGCGGTTACCCGCCGCCCCCGCAGGGCGACCCCTCCCAGGGGTACCCGGGTGGCGGCTACCCCGGCCAGCCCGGATACCAGCAGGGCGGGTACCCGCCCCCCGGTCAGCCCGGCGGCTACCCCGGACAGGAGCAGACCGGCGGCTACCAGGCGCCCGGGTACCCGCAGGGCGGTTACCCTCCCCCGGGCTACCAGCCCCACGGGGGTTACCGCGAGTCGTCGGCGACGACCGGCCGGCCCAACTCCGAGGAGCGGACCACGGCGCTCCTGGTCCACCTCAGCGGAATCCTGCTGGGCTTCCTCGGTCCGCTGGTCATGTACCTGGTGAAGAAGGACGAATCGCCCTTCCTGCGCCACCAGTCGGCACAGGCGCTGAACTTCCAGCTCCTGCTGATGATCGGTTACGTCATCTCGGTCCCGCTGTCCTTCATCTTCATCGGCGGACTCCTGATGCTGGTGCTGTGGGTGATGGCCATCGTGTTCGGCATCCTGGCCGGCACGGCGGCCAATCGCGGCGAGTGGTACCGCTACCCGTTCAACGTCGACTGGGTCAAGTAGCAAGGTCCGCGGACACCGTGGGAACGCCCGAGGGGGCCCGTGCGTGCACGCACGGGCCCCCTACGTGCGCGCCACCTCAGGTGAGGTCGCGCACCACGGCGTCGGCGAGCAGGCGTCCCCTGCGGGTCAAGACGGCGCGGCCGGCGTCGTGGGCGCCGGGCTCCAGCAGGCCGTCGGCGACGGCGCGCTCGGCCGCGGCGCGCCCGTGCGGCTCCAGCAGGTCCAGCGGGCACCCCCGCTCCACGCGCAGTTCCAGCAGGATCCGCTCGAAGCGGCGCTCCTCCGCTGTGAGCACCTCGCGGGCCTGACCCGGGCTGTCGCCGGCGGTGAGGCGCGCGGCGTAGGCGGCCGGGTGCTTGACGTTCCACCAGCGGGTGCCCCCGACGTGGCTGTGCGCGCCGGGTCCCACGCCCCACCAGTGCCCGCCGGTCCAGTAGAGGAGGTTGTGGGCGCTGCGCCCCTCGGGGGTACGCGCCCAGTTGGAGACCTCGTAGGCCGTGAACCCGGCCTTCGCCAGAGCGTCGTCGGCCATCAGGTAGCGGTCGGCCATCGTGTCGTCGTCGGGCTCGGTGAGCTCGCCCCTGCGCACCCGGGCGGCGAGGCGGGTGCCCTCCTCGACGATCAGCGAGTAGGCGGACACGTGGTCGGGCCCGGCGGAGACCGCAGCGTCGAGGGAGGCGCGCCAGTCGTCGTCGGTCTCACCCGGCGTGCCGTAGATCAGGTCGAGGTTGACGTGGTCGAACCCGGCCTCGCGAGCCCACCCGACGCACTGCTCCGGGCGCCCGGGGGTGTGGCCGCGCTCCAGGACCTTCAGCACGTGCGGGCGGGCGCTCTGCATGCCGAAGGAGATCCGGGTGAACCCGGCCTCGCGCAGGCGCACCAGGTACTCCGGTGTGACGGTCTCGGGGTTCGCCTCGGTGGTGACCTCGGCCCCGGGGGTGAGACCGAACCGGTCGCGGACCGCGGCGACGATCCGGCCCAGGTCCTCGGCGGACAGCAGGGTCGGGGTCCCTCCGCCGACGAACACGGTGCTGACCGGGGGCCTCGGCCCGGACAGGGCCCGGTCGGCCAGTGCGACCTCGGCGACGGCCTGGTCGGCGTACGTGGCCCGGGAGGCCGTGGCCGTCCCGTCCCGGGAGACGAGTTCCTCGGCCGTGTAGGTGTTGAAGTCGCAGTAGCCGCAGCGTGTGACGCAGAAGGGCACGTGGACGTAGAACCCGAGCGGCTGCTCGCCGAGTTCGGCGAGGGAGGCTGCGGGCAGTTCCCCGGTACGCGGTACGGGGTCGCCGTCGAGGGCAACGGAAGGCATGCCTCCAGTGTCACCGACACGGCGGCGTGCCCCGGTCGGGCCGCCGCCGCGACGCGCACGGCGCGGACCCGGCACACGGAGAGATGGGACACACGCTTTCGCGTCCCCCGGCCCGCCACCGGGGGCAGGCGCCAGCGGTCCCGGCCGGAAAGGCCCGTCCTGCGTGTCCGCGCTGCGAAGACGGGACGGCGGGGGCCGCTCCCGGAGCCGTCGGAAGAGGGTCCCGGGCACGGGGGGCAGGGGTGGGTTCAGGGGTTGGCCGGGGCCGGGGCCGCGGCCTGCTGGGAGAGGACTCCCCGGGGAGGGTCGACGCGTCCGGACGCGGTCCGGCGGTCGGGGGCGATGGCGGTGGATCCGCGCACGACCAGTTCCGGGTCGAACATGAACTCGTTGTGGGAGACGGGGTGCCCGGCGATCTCGTCGCACAGGGCGCGCACCGCGGCCAGGGCCATCGCGTTGACCGGCTGGCGGACGGTGGTCAGCGGGGGGTCGGTGAAGGCGATGAGCTGGGAGTCGTCGTACCCGACCACGGAGAAGTCCTGGGGGACGCGCAGGCCCCGCTGACGGGCGGCCCGGATCGCTCCGAGGGCCATCATGTCGGATCCGCAGACCATGGCGGTGACGCCGCGTTCGATCAGCCGCACCGCTGCCGCGTGGCCGCCCTCGACACCGAACAGGGACAGCTCCACCAGGTCGTCCCCGTCGAGTCCGTGCCGTGCCAGGGCCTGGTGGTAGCCCTCCAGCTTGCGGCGGACCGGCACGTAGCGCTCGGGACCGCTGGTGAAGCCGATGCGGGTGTGGCCGAGGGCGACCAGGTGGTTGACTGCCAGCTTGCCCGCCTCCCGGTCGTCCGCGGAGATGAACGCCGACGGTATGGCCTCGGCGAACCCGTTGACCAGGACGATCGGCAGTCTTCGTGAGACCAGGGCGTGGTAGCGATCGTGCGTGGCCGTGGTGTCGGCGTGCTTGCCGGAGACGAAGAGGATGCCGGAGACGTTGCGCTCCAGGAGCAGCTCCACGTACTCGTCCTCGGTTATTCCGCCGGGGGTCTGGGTGCACAGCACCGGCGTGTACCCGCGTTGGGCCAGCGCCCCCTCGGCCGCCTGGGCGAACATCGGGAAGACCGGGTTCTCCAGTTCGGGGATGACCATGCCGACCAACCCGGCCGAACGCTGCCGCAACCTCGCGGGGCGCTCGTAGCCGAGGACGTCGAGGGCGGTCAGGACGGCCTTGCGGGTTTCGGTGCCGACCCCCGGCTTGTCATTGAGCACCCGCGAGACGGTGGCCTCGCTGACGCCTGCGTGCCGTGCGATGTCGGCAAGTCGTGGACCCATGGGCCAACTCTAGTCGAGATCGCCGTCACACGGCCGAAAGTTCACGGTAATCTTGCGCAAGAACTTGCAGCCACCACAGGGAAGGACCCCCGACGATGGAGCCTCAGTCTCGCTGGTGGCGTGAAGCGGCCATCTACCAGATCTACGTGCGCAGCTTCGCCGACTCCAACGGTGACGGGGAGGGCGACCTCACCGGCATCCGGGAGCGCCTCCCCCACCTGGCCGAGCTCGGCGTGGACGCGATCTGGCTGACACCGTTCTACGTCTCCCCCCTCGCCGACGGCGGCTACGACGTCGCCGACTACCGCGACGTCGACCCCCGGTTCGGCACCCTGGAGGACTTCGACGCCCTCCTCGGCGCAGCCCACGACCTGGGTATCCGCCTGATCATCGACGTGGTGCCCAACCACTCCTCCTCCGCACACCGGTGGTTCCGCGAGGCCGTCACCGCCGAGCCCGGCAGCGCGGCCCGCTCGCGCTACCTCTTCCGGGACGGCAGGGGCCCCGACGGGGAGGAGCCGCCGAACAACTGGAAGTCGATCTTCGGCGGCCCCGCCTGGACACGCCTCAAGCGCCCCGACGGCACCCCCGAGCAGTGGTACCTGCACCTGTTCGACCCCGAGCAGCCCGATTTCGACTGGACCAACCAGGAGGTGCACGACGAGTTCGACGACGTGCTGCGCTTCTGGCTGGACCGGGGCGTGGACGGGTTCCGCATCGACGTCGCCCACGGCATGGTCAAGGACCCGGCGCTGCCCGATATCGCCGAGGGCGCCAAGGCCGACCTGCTCGACGGCAGCACCACGCTGCCGTACTTCGACCAGGACGGCGTGCACGACATCTACCGCCGCTGGTCGGCGATCGCCGACTCCTACCCGGGTGAGCGCGCGCTGGTGGCGGAGGCCTGGGTCGAGGACGCGGACCGGGTGGCCCGCTACCTGCGCCCGGACGAACTGCACCAGGCGTTCAACTTCGAGTACCTGACCGCCCCCTGGGACGCGGCGCGGCTGCGGGCGGTCATCGACGGTTCCCTGGCCGCCAACGGCGCGGTGGGCGCGACCACGACGTGGGTGCTGTCCAACCACGACGTGACCCGCCACGTGACCCGTTTCGGCGGTGGTGAGCAGGGGCTGCGCCGGGCGCGCGCGGCGACACTGCTGATGCTGGGTCTGCCCGGCTCGGTGTACCTGTACCAGGGCGAGGAGCTGGGCCTTCCGGAGGTCACCGACCTGCCGGACGATGCGCTCCAGGACCCGACCTGGGAGCGCTCGGGCCGCACCGAGCGCGGCCGGGACGGCTGCCGGGTGCCACTCCCCTGGGAGGACGGGAGCGCCCCGTTCGGGTTCGGCCCGGAGGGGAGCACGCCGTGGCTGCCCGTTCCCGAGGGCTGGGGCGCCCTGTCGCGCGCCTCCCAGCGGGGCGTGGAGGGCTCGACCCTGGAGCTGTACACCAGGGCGCTCGGACTCCGCCGCGAGCTGGACGCCCTGGGTGACGGCTCCATGACCTGGCTGGACGCACCCGAGGGCGTGCTGTACCTCAAGCGCGAGCCGGGCGTGCGGATCGCGGTGAACCTCACCGGGGCTCCCGTGGAGATCGCGGCGACGGGCGAGGTGCTCGTGTCCAGCGGTCCGGTGACCGGGCCGGCCGACGGCTCCCTGGGCCTTCCCGCCGAGACGGCGGTCTGGCTGCGCGGCTGACACCGTGAGGGCGGTGCCGGGTCCTTTCGGCACCGCCCTCACGCGTCCCGCCCCCGGACGTTCACTGCCGCGCCCGCGCGCGGCCGCCCCGTTCCGGCTCCGGGCCGCGGCCCGGCCCTCGCCCTGTTCACCGGGGGCAGGGCTCCCCCCTTCGTCACGGGACCGGGCTCCTCACGCCCAATGGTGTGACTAAATGATCGTTCATCACAGATATCATCATCCCACGGTCACCGCGCCACTACGCAAGGCAGGCGATCACACGCCCGTTTCCGCGGTGTTTCCACATCTTTATGCAGCGGGACTGCAAAGCCTTTCAAAGCTTGCAAGTTATTGCTAACGTCACATCACCACGCATGCCCGCGACGGACCCGGGGCCACCGGCGAACCGCATGCGCGACCTCCTCAGCACGGCCTTCCGGAAGGAACACACCATGAGATTCCGCAGCGCACCAGTGGTGGCAGGCATCGCCGCCATCACGCTGATGGCGACCGCGTGCGGCAGCGGCGGCGGTGAGGGCGGGGGCGAGGACGCTTCGGGCGAGGGCTCTCTCGTCATCTGGTCCGACCCGGAGCGCGCCGACGCCATCCAGGCCGCCGCCGAGGAGTTCGCGGAGGCCAACGGCGTCGAGGTCGACGTCCAGGGCCTGGCCTTCGACGACATCCAGGGCGACCTCCTCAACGCCCACCAGGCCGGAAACGCGCCCGACGTCTTCATCGGTGCCCACGACTGGACCGGGAACCTGGTGCGCAACGGCGCGGTCCAGCCCGTCGAGCTCCCGCAGGACCGCGCGGACGGGCTGGAGGCCACGGCCATCGACGCGCTGACCTACGACGGACAGCTCTTCGGCGTGCCGTACTCGCAGGAGAACATCTTCCTGATGCGCAACACCGAACTGGCGCCGGACGCCCCCGAGACCTTCGAGGAGCTGGTCGAGGCCGGTACCGAGCTCAAGGACGCGGGCGACACCAGCGAGGTCCTGGCCATGGCCGTCGGACAGGAGGGCGAACCCTTCCGCATGAACGCGCTGTTCACCTCCGCGGGCGGCTACCTCTTCGGCCAGGACGACACCGGCACCTGGAACCCCGCCGACCTGGGTGTGGGCTCCGACGACTCCGTCGCCGCCATGGAGAAGATCGCCGAGTACGGCGAGGCGGGCGAAGGCGTGCTGCGGCGCTCCATCGACACGGAGAACGACGCCGTCCTGTTCTACGAGGAGGACGCCCCGTTCTTCATCGCCGGTCCGTGGAACATCGGTGACGCCAACGACTCCGGCGTCGACTTCGAGATCAGCGCCATTCCGGGCTTCGAGGGCGAGGCCCCGGCCAGCCCCTACATCGGCTACCACTCCTTCTTCGTCACCGAGGGCAGCGCCAACAGCGCCCTCGCCCAGGAGTTCGTGACCAACTACGTCACGGACACCGAGTTCATCCTCAGCCTCTACGAGGCCGACCCGCGCACCCCGGTGCAGGTGGAGGCCCTGGAGTCGGTCTCCGCGGACGACCCCAACATCGCGGCGATCGCCGAGGCCGGCGCCGACGGCATGCCGATGCCCTCCATCCCCGAGATGGGCGAGACCTGGGAGCCGCTGGGCATCGCCCAGGCCGCCGCCATCTCCGGTGAGGACGTCCGTGAGGCCATGGAGGCCGCCCACGAGACGATCGCCGCCCAGATCGGCGAGTAGCTGTGGCCTCAAGGAAAACCGACACCTCGGGCGCCCCCGGCCAGGGGGCGCCCGCCCGCCCCGCCCTCCCCGGCGGACGGTTCGCCGGGAACGGCTCACTCGGCGGACAACTCCTCAAGATCTCCCTGCTCGGCCTGTTCACCGCCCTCGGCGTGTGGGCGGTCCTGCCGCTGTACGTGGCGGGCAACTGGCCGGGGATCGCCCTGGCCGCCGCCGTCGTCGCGCTCGTCTACTGGATCTACCTGTCCAAGCGCGCCGTCCCGGTCAAGTACCTGGTCCCGGGCGTGCTGTTCCTGCTGGCCTTCCAGATCCTGCCCGTGCTCTACACGATGAGCACGTCCGTCACGAACCTCAGCGACGGCCACCGCGGCGACAAGCAGCAGGCGGTCGCCGCCATCGAGGCGTACTCGGTGACCAGCCCCGACGGGGCTCAGGAGTACACGCTCACCGTGGCGGTCACCGGCTCCCCCGAGACCGGTGACCTGGTCTTCCTCCTGGTCGACGACGAGGGCACCGCCTACGCGGGCGACGCGGAGGGGCTCACCGGGCTCACCGGGGCGACCGTCGAACCGTCCGGCAAGGTCGCCGAGGCCTTCGGGTACTCGATCCTGACCCCGACCCAGGTCAACGCCCGCAGCGAGGAGCTGTCAGAGTTCGCGGTGCCCTCCGGGAACGGCTCCGGCATCCGCTCCAGCGGCCTGTCCAGCGCGTTCGAGGGCACGGCCACCCGCGTCTACGACGCGGAGTGCGACTGCGTCACCGACTCCGAGACCGGGGTGGTCTACCGGGCCGACGACGAGCGCGGCGCCTTCTACGACGACGAGGGGCAGCGCCTGGCGCAGGGCTGGCAGGTGGGCGTCGGCTTCGACAACTTCGCCCGTTTCCTGTTCAACCCCACCTTCGCGGCCTCGTTCTTCGGCATCTTGGTCTGGAACATCGTCTTCGCCGTCGCGGTCACCTCCCTGGTGTTCGTGGTGGGCCTGGCGGTCGCCCTCACCCTGCACGTGCCCAGGCTGCGCGGCAAGGTCGCGTACCGGGTCCTGGTGGTACTGCCGTACGCGATGAGCTCCCTGGCGATGTTCCTGCTGTGGCGGGACATGTTCAACACCGACTTCGGCCTGTTCAACCGGATGCTCGGGTTGCAGGTCGACTGGCTGGGCGACCGGTGGAGCGCACGGGCGGCGGTGATCCTGGCCAACGTGTGGCTGGGTTACCCGTACATGTTCCTGGTGGCCACCGGCGCCCTCCAGGCCATCCCCCGTGAGCTGGGGCAGGCGGCACAGATCGACGGCGCCGGCCCCTGGCAGGCGTTCCGCAACGTCACCCTGCCCCTGCTGATGGTCGCGATGACGCCGATCCTGATCGCGACGTTCGCGTTCAACTTCAACAACTTCAACGCGGTGTGGCTGATCAGCCGGGGCGGCCCGTTCTCCCCGGACAACCCGACGGCCGGGGCCACCGACCTGCTCATCACCTACACCTACCGGCTCGCCTTCAACGAGGCGACCGCCCAGTACGGGTACGCGGCCGCGCTGTCGGTGATGATCTTCCTGATCGTGGCGGGGATGTCCGTGATCAGCCTCAGCCGCAGCAAAGCCCTTGAGGAGGTGGACTGATGGCGGTGGACGCCACCGGCACCGCGCGCACGCCCTACCGGCGCAGCGCGGGAACCCGGTTCTCCCTGTGGGCCCTCAGGTTCGGCTGGCGCCACCTGGTGATGCTGGCGGTCGTGGCCTTCGCGATCTTCCCGGTCCTGTTCGTCGTGTCCGCCGCCCTCAACCCGCTGGGCACCCTGTCCAGCGCGCAGCTGTGGCCGACCGGGGCGAGCCTGGACAACGCCCGGGACCTCTTCACGAACACGCCGTTCACCACCTGGTACGCGAACTCGCTGTTCTTCGCGGTCACCAACGCGGCCGCGACGGTGCTGCTGTCCGCGCTCGCCGCGTACGCGTTCAGCCGTATGCGTTTCAGGGGCCGCAAGGTGGGCCTGATCGGCCTCCTGGTGATCCAGATGTTCCCGCAGTTCCTGGCGATCGTGGCGATCTACCTGATGTTCACCACGCTCGGCGAGTACTACCCGGGGATCGGCTTCGACACCCGGTGGGGGCTGCTGCTGGTGTACCTGGGCGGCGCGCTCAGCATCAACACGTGGCTCATGAAGGGCTTCTTCGACACCGTCCCGAAGGAACTGGACGAGTCCGCGCAGATCGACGGCGCCTCGCACGCCCAGGTGTTCTTCCGGATCATGCTGCCGCTGGTCACCCCCGTGCTGGCGATCGTGGGGCTGCTGGTGTTCATCTCCACCATCAACGAGTTCCTGATGGCGAGCGTGTTCCTGCGCGACACCGACGCCAAGACGCTGGGGCTCGGGCTCTACCAGCTGGTGTCGTCCCAGCGGAACGCGAACTTCGGGATGTTCGCGGTCGGCGCCATCATGCTGTCCCTGCCCACCCTGGCCGTGTTCTGGTTCCTCCAGCGCTACATCACCGAGGGTCTGACCGCCGGAGCGGTCAAGGGTTAGCGCTCTGCTCCCCGGCCCGGGGCCGGTCCTCGCCCCAAACCCCGGACGGCCACGCACGGCGGAGGGGGGTGCCCCCCC
>NZ_JBHXQY010000097.1:0-24681 GCF_042716955.1 Nocardiopsis sp. NPDC058631
GCTACTCGTCTTGCGAGAGATTGCCTGGAGGCCGCTCGCGGCGATCGGCGCAAGCGCCGAATCAACCGAAAGCATCCACGGAACACGCCCTAGCCCCAGGCCAGGGCGGTCAGCTCCGGGTCCTCCAGTGCGGTGCCGATGTCACGCAGCACCCTGGACCCCAGCTCGCCGTCGACCAGCCGGTGGTCGAAGGACAGCGACAGCGTGGTGACCTTGCGGATCTTCAGCTCACCCTTGTGCACCCACGGCATGTCCCTGATCTGCCCGAAGGCGAGGATCGCGGCCTCGCCCGGGTTGAGGATCGGGGTACCCGCGTCCACGCCGAACACTCCGACGTTGGTGATGGTGATGGTGCCGCCGGACATGTCGGCCGGGGAGGTCTTGCCCGCCCGTGCCGTGTCCGTCAGCCGCTTGAGCCCCGCCGCCAGTTCCGGCAGGGTCATGGCGTCGGCGTCCTTGACGTTGGGCACCACGAGACCGCGCTCGGTGGCGGCCGCGATCCCCAGGTTGACGTAGTTCTTGACCACGATCTCCTGGTTGTCGCCGTCCCAGGTCGCGTTGACCTCCGGGTGGCGCCGGACCGCCATGAGCAGTGCCTTGGCGACCAGCAGCAGCGGGGACACCCGCACGTCGGCGAAGTCGGGCCGGGCCCGCAGGCGGGCGACCGCCTTCATCGTCTTCGTGACGTCCACCTGGAGGAACTCGGTGACGTGCGGAGCCGTGAACGCGCTGCCGACCATCGCCGCCGCCGTGTGCTTGCGCACCCCCTTGACGGGGATGCGCCGCTCCCGGACGGCCCGGTCCACGGCGGCCGGCTGCGCGGCCTCCGGTCCCGTCTCCGCCGGTGCCCGGTCGGCCTCGGCCGCGGCACGGACGTCGTCACGGGTGACGGTCCCGCCGTCCCCGGTGGGGGCGACGGCCGCCAGGTCCACTCCGAGGTCCCTGGCGAGCTTGCGCACCGGGGGTTTGGCCAGCGGGCGGCCCTCCGGCCCGGAGGCAGGGGCAGGCGCCTGGGGGACCGCGACCACGGGGGGCGCGGGTGCCGCCGCCTGAGCGGGCGCGGGCGGGCGCTCCGGGACGGGCGGTGTCGGCCGGCGCCGGACGCGGCGCTGGGTGGAGGCCGTCTTCTCCCCGTAGCCGACCAGCGGCTTCTCCCGCTCCTCCGGCTGCTCCGCCGCCGCGGCGGCGGAGCCGGTGCCGTCGTCCACGGTGATGATCACCGCGCCGACGTCCACCGTCTGGCCCTCCTCGGCCAGCAGCTCCCTCACCGTGCCCGCGTACGGGCTCGGCAGTTCGACGACCGCCTTGGCCGTCTCGATCTCGCAGATCATCTGGTTGACCTTGATCTCGTCACCCGGTTTGACGTACCAGGTGAGGAGTTCGGCCTCGATCAGGCCCTCGCCGACGTCGGGCAGCTTGAACGACTGCACGCCGTTGACGGCGGGCACACTCTTCTGAATCGCCATGTGCTTCGGTTTCCCCGATCCCCTAGTACGCGAACGCCCGGTCGACACCGTCCAGAACCCGATCAAGATCCGGAAGGTAGTACTCCTCCAGGCGCGACTGCGGGTAAGGAGTGTCGAAGGCGGCAACACGGATGACCGGCGATTCCAGGTGGTAGAAGCACTCCTCGGTGACGCGGGCGGCGATCTCCGCGCCGGGGCCTCCGGTGAGGACGGCCTCGTGGGCGACGACCAGTCGCCCGGTCCTGCGTACCGACTCGACGATGGTCGGATAGTCCACCGGGGACAGGGAGCGCAGGTCGATGACCTCGATGGAGTGCTCGTCGTCGGCCTCGGCCGCCTGGAGGGCGGTCTTGACCATGGGGCCGTAGGCGAGCAGGGTGACGTCGGTGCCGGGGCGGACCACGCGTGCGGCTCCCATGGGGGCGGCCTCGGCGAAGGGGATCTCGGTGTCGACCTCGGACTTCTCGTAGTAGCGCCGCTTGGGCTCCAGGAAGATGACCGGGTCGTCGGAGCGGACTGCCTGCTGGATCATCCAGTAGGCGTCCTCGGGGTTGGCGACCGAGACCACGCGCAGGCCGGAGGTGTGGATGAAGTACGCCTCCGGGGACTCGCTGTGGTGTTCGACCGCGCCGATGCCGCCGCCGTAGGGGATGCGCATGACGACGGGCATGCTGAGCTTGCCCGCCGAGCGCCTGCGCATCTTGGCCAGCTGGGTGAAGGTCTGGTTCGCGGCGGGGAAGAAGAAACCGTCGAACTGGATCTCGACCACGGGCCGGTAGCCGCGCATGGCCAGGCCGATCGCGGTGCCGACGATGCCGGACTCGGCGAGCGGCGTGTCGATGACCCGGTCGGCGCCGAAGTCCTTGTACAGGCCGTCGGTGACCCGGAAGACACCGCCGAGCCTGCCGACGTCCTCGCCCATGACGAGGACCTTGGGGTCGTGTTCCATGGAGGCGCGCAGGCCCGCGTTGATGGCCTTGCCGATCGTGAGGTTGGTTCCCATGGCCTAGCGGCCCCCTTCCGCGCCGGCGCCCTCGAAGGAGGCCAGGTAGTCGGAAAACTCGGACCGCTGCCGGTCGGTGTGGACGTTGGGTTCGGCGTAGACCTCGTGGAAGATGTCGAGCGGTTCCGGGTCGGGCAGGGCACGGCACTGGGTGCGCACCTGCTCCCCGATCGCCTCGGCCTCGGCTTCGACGGAGGCGAAGAACTCCTCGTCGGCGAGGGCGTTCTTCTCCAGGTAGCGGTGGACCCGCAGGATCGGGTCCTTGGCCTTCCACTCGTCCAGTTCGGCGGAGGCGCGGTAGCGGCTGGGGTCGTCGTTGGTGGTGTGGGCGCCCATCCGGTAGGTGAACGCCTCGACCAGCGTCGGGCCGTTGCCCTCGCGGGCGTTGTCCAGGGCGGCGCGGGTGACGGCCAGGACGGCGAGGACGTCGTTGCCGTCCACGCGCACGCCGGGGAAGCCGAACCCGGCGGCGCGCCGGTAGATGGGCACGCGGGACTGGCGCTCCATCGGCTCGGAGATCGCCCACTGGTTGTTCTGGCAGAAGAACACGACCGGGGCGTTGTTCACGGCGGCGAAGTTGAACGCCTCGTTGGTGTCGCCCTGGCTGGTGGCCCCGTCGCCGAAGTAGGAGATGACGGCGGTGCCGTTCTCGCCGACGGCGCCGTCGCGCTGGACGCCCATGGCGTAGCCGGTGGCGTGCAGCGCCTGGCTGCCGATGACGATCGTGTACAGGTGGAAGCCGTGCTCGTGGGGGTCCCAGCCGCCGTTGGTGACGCCGCGGAACATGCCGAGCAGTTGCTTGGGTTCGATGCCCCTGCACCAGGCGACGCCGTGCTCCCGGTAGGAGGGGAAGGCCATGTCGTTCTCGTGCAGTGCGCGGCCGGACCCGATCTGGGCGGCCTCCTGGCCGAGCAGTGAGGCCCACAGGCCCAGTTCGCCCTGGCGTTGCAGGGAGACGGCCTCGCTGTCGACCCTGCGTACGAGTACGAGGTCTCGGTAGAGCGCGCGGACCTCCTCCGCGCTGATCTCCAGGGGGTAGTCGGGGTGCCCCGTGAGCTCCCCTTCCGGTGTCAGGAGCTGGATGAGCTCCGGTTCCTCGTGCGCGGTGGTGTCCGACACGTCGCTCCTCGGGTTCTCGGGGCCGAATTCGCGTGGGTGAACGCTGATCGGCCGTTTCACGGTCCGGCCTACCCGGGGGTGGTGGGTGAGGGCGGACAGCCCTCCCCATATCGTGACAGACCTCACTATGGAGAGCGCAAGCCCTCAGCATCACCTTTTACGCTGTCAGCCCCATGATCCACGACGGCGCGAGAGCCTGATTACCAGGGCTTCCTAGCATGTACAAGGTCTTCCAACAACTTTGTTGACGCTTGTCGGAGCGGAGAGCACGACGCCCGGACGGCCCCCGCGAGGGGCCGTCCGGGCGTGTCGGTGGAGAGGGTCCGAGCGGTCGGGGCCGCGTCGGGCGAAGGAGTGGCGGGGCGGCCGGGCCCCGTGCGGTTCGGGGCCGGCGGAACCGTGGGGGCCCGGCGGGACGGGGCGGCCGGGTCCGGCCACCGGGGTCGGGCAGGTGGGACCGAAACGGTCGCGGGGCGGGTCGGTCGGGCCCGCCCGGGACAGGCCACGCAGGTGCGGTGTCCCAGCGTCCTAGCCTGCGGGCTGCGCCGGAACGCGCATGCCGCGGTCACGGGCGTAGTCGGAGAGCATCTCGCGGAGCTGGCGGCGGGCCCGGTGCAGGCGGGACATCACCGTCCCCAGCGGGGTCCCCATGCGCGCGGCCACCTCCTTGTAGGCGTAGCCCTCGATGTCGACGAGGTAGATGACCTCCTGGAACTCCTCCGGCAGACGGGCGAGAGCCTGCTTGATGTCGGAGTCGGGCAGGTGGTCCAGGACCTCGTTCTCGGCGGACCGCATGCCGGAGGACGTGTGCGCCTCGGCGGCGGCCAGCTGCCAGTCCTTGATCTCGTCGGTGGTGTCCTGGCGCGGCTCTCGCTGCTTCTTGCGGTAGCTGTTGATGAAGGTGTTGGTCAAGATGCGGTAGAGCCAGGCACGCAGGTTCGTACCCGCACGGAACTGGTGAAAATTGGCGAACGCCTTGGCGAAGGTCTCCTGCACGAGGTCCTCGGCGTCGGCCGGGTTGCGGGTCATCCGCAGGGCCGTGGGATAGAGCTGGTCGGCGAACGGCGTCACCTCGGTGGCGAAATCCAGTGTCTGCTCTTCGCTCTCGGGGCCACCGGTCGTGGAGGCCTGGTCCATTTCGATAGTCGTCAAGATTCCCCCTCCGTGACGACCGGACGATCACTTCCACACGGTAAGACGCCACCACGTGCTCTCAATGATGACATCAATGCACGTGATACGAGTCACGAACGTACCGAAAACGTCCCCGGTAACGTTAAACGTGCGGTAAAAGCCCGGCGTGCCGCCTGGTCAGAACCTGGTCCGAGCCATACCCGCTCCTGCGTGCCGTACGCTTGCGTCGCCCCCTCCGGCCGGTCCGGGGTGCGTGGCCCGCCAGCCGCAGGCACATGCGGCACAACCGTTTCCTTGTGGAGGACCCTGTGGCCCGCGTCGTTGTGGACGTCATGCTCAAGCCCGAGATCCTGGACCCCCAGGGCCAGGCGATCGCCGGGGCCTGCCCCCGCCTGGGCTTCGAGGGGATCGGCCAGGTCCGCCAGGGCAAGCGCTTCGAGGTCGAGGTCGAGGGCGAGGTGGACGACGCCAAGATCGCCGACGTCCGCCGCCTGGCCGAGACGCTCCTCGCGAACACCGTCATCGAGGACTTCCGGGTCCACGTCGAGGCCTGACGCCGACTCCTCCCGGCCGGCCTGTCGTGAGATCCGGCACACCGGGCACCGGTGTCACACCGGAGACCGGCTCCGACCTCGGGAAACGGGTGGCACCGACCAGGCCCTGAGTGTCCAGGGTGTCGGAAGTTTCCAGAAACCACCAGCCGCGTCCCCAGGGGCGCGGCTGCTCGTTTTACCCCGGCCACCCTCGGGAAGGTTCTTTACCGTGCTGAGCCGACCACGACAACGGAGTACGAGAGGTCTACGGATGGACACCGTTTTCTCGATCTCCCTGCCAAGGCAGGCGTACACGGTCTCCGTGGTACGCGACGTTCTCGGCACACTGCTCCGCAGAGCCGGGCTCTGCGGAAACTGCGCCGACGACGTCCTGCTGGCCGTCTCCGAGGCCAGTGCCAACGCGATCGACCACGGCGGCCCCGCCCGCGACTACGTCGTCGAGGCCGACCTCCGCGGACGCTGGTGCGAGCTGCGGATATCCCATACCGGCACGGTGCCGGACCCCGAGACCGTCGCCGAACGGTTCACCGCGGACCACCTGCCCCTCCCGGGTCTGGACTCGGAATCCGGAAGGGGCATCCTCCTGATGCGCTACCTGATGGACGAGGTCGCCTTCGAGGGGGAACCGCACACGACGGTGATGCTGCGCAAGCAGGTCGCCCTGTGCGACGGGGAGTCGCCGTCGGCAGGTGGCCGCGTCGCGGAGCCGAGCTACGTGCTGCTCTGAACCGGCCTGCCCCGCGCACCGTCCGCGCGGGGTCCCGGTTCGTCCGCGGCCCCCGCCGCCGGATGCGTCACACGCCGTGCGAGCCCCCGCCTCCCGCGGCCGGGGCGGCCGGAAGCCGCCTCTCGGGGCCCGGCCCGGCCTGCGGTTCCTGTGGGGTCGCACACGCGGACCCGCGTCGGACGGGGTCCGACTGGGAGGATCACACAGGAGGACGGCCCCCGGAGGGGGTGACCGTCGTACCCGAGCACAGGTGAGCGGGTACGCTGCGGAGTGCGCAAGCCCCCGTCTTCTGTTGGCGGGGCCAGGCACCGGCATCTCCTCGCCGAACGCTCCCCGCGTACGCGGGAGCGGATCCCAACCTCTCGGAGTGTGCTCATGACAGCCCGTGTGGGCGTCGTCACCTTCCCCGGCTCCCTCGACGACAAGGACGCCGCGCGCGCCGTCGCGCTGGCGGGTGCCGAACCCGTGTCGCTCTGGCACGCGGACGCCGACCTCAGGGGTGTGGACGCGGTCGTCCTGCCCGGCGGCTTCTCCTACGGCGACTACCTGCGCTGCGGGGCCATCGCCCGGTTCGCGCCGCTGATGTCCGAACTGGTCCCGGCCGCCCGTTCGGGTGCGCTGCCGGTCCTCGGCATCTGCAACGGCTTCCAGATCCTCTGCGAGAGCCACCTGCTCCCCGGGGCGCTCACCCGCAACTCCTCCCTGCGGTTCGTCAACCGCGACCAGGTGCTCCGGGTCGAGAACACCGGTACCGCCTGGACCGGCAGCTACGCCGAGGGCCAGGAGGTCCTGGTCGTGCTCAAGAGCGGCGAGGGCAGCTACGTCGCCGACGAGGCGACCCTGGACGAGCTGGAGTCCACCGGCCGTGTCGTGGTCCGCTACGTCGGCGGCAACCCGAACGGCTCCCGCCGGGGCATCGCCGGGATCACCAACGAGCACGGGAACGTCGTCGGCCTGATGCCGCACCCCGAGCACGCCGTCGAGGCGCTCACCGGCCCCTCCACCGACGGGCTCGGCTTCTTCACCTCGATCCTCAGCCACATGGCCGCCGGTTCGCCGGTGAACGCCTGACCCGCACACCGAACAGGAGACGATCCCCGCGATGATGGCACTGCTGCGCTCCCGCAGAACGATGTTCGTCCTCGCCGCGGTGGTCATCGTCGGCCTGGTGGTCTCGGCGGGGCTCGGCCTGTTCAACGCCATCGGCTCCGACCCCACCACTCCCACAGCCCCGCCGCAGGGGCAGGGACAGCAGGAGCAGGGCGGCGAGGTTCCGGCCTCCGCCGCCCCGCCGGACACGGACGTGCTCGGACAGGCCCCGGCGGGCCTGTCCTACGTCTCCGACCCGGAGGCCGACGTGTACTGCGAGGAGGGCGAGTGCGCCCGCCTCGTCATGGTCCTCTCCGAGGACGGCGAGCTGCCCGAGGACTCCCGGGAGGCCGCCGAGACGGTTTTCGCCCACCTCACCGAACACGGGTGGGAGGACCAGGACCCCCAGGGCGCGCCCGAGGGCCGGGCGTTCCTCACCGACGGTGACCACCTGCTGGCCGACACCTCCTCGCACGACGCGGCCGACGCCCCCGCGATGCTGATGCTCGTCAACGCGGGCGGGGTCACCGCCACCCCCTGACCACGACTTTCCGTGCCGGTCGGCGGACGCCACGGCTCGGCTCACATCCGCACATCCCGAACGGAACCACGCATGTCTGAAGTACCTGGTCTCGACACCGTCGCCGTGGCGCACGAGAACCCGGACACCCCGCAGCCGTACGCCGAGCTGGGCATGGCCAAGGACGAGTACGAGCGGGTCAGGGAGATCCTGGGGCGTCGGCCGACCTCCGCCGAGCTGGCCATCTACTCGGTCATGTGGAGCGAGCACTGCTCGTACAAGTCGTCCAAGGTCCACCTGCGCCAGTTCGGCGAGAAGGCCCCCGAGAACGACGCCCTCCTCGTCGGCATGGGCGAGAACGCGGGCGTGGTGGACGTCGGTGACGGACGCGCGGTCACGTTCAAGATCGAGTCGCACAACCACCCGTCGTACGTGGAGCCGCACCAGGGTGCGGCCACCGGCGTGGGCGGCATCGTCCGCGACATCCTCACCATGGGCGCCCGGCCCGTCGCGGTGATGGACGCACTGCGGTTCGGCCCCGCGGACGCCGACGACACCAAGCGGGTCCTGCCCGGCGTGGTGTCCGGCATCTCCTTCTACGGCAACTGCCTGGGCCTGCCCAACATCGGCGGCGAGATCGGCTTCGACGCGGGCTACATCGGGAACCCGCTGGTCAACGCCCTGTGCGTCGGTGTGATGCGGCACGAGGACATCAAGCTGGCGCAGGCGCCCGGCCCGGGCAACAAGGTCGTGCTGTTCGGTTCCACGACCGGCCCCGACGGGATCGGCGGCGCCTCGGTACTGGCCAGCGCCACGTTCGACGACGAGTCGCACACCAAGCGGCCCAGCGTGCAGGTCGGCGACCCGTTCATGGAGAAGCTCCTCATCGAGTGCAGCCTGGAGCTGTTCGAGAAGGACATGGTCGTCGGCATCCAGGACCTGGGTGCGGCGGGCGTCTCCTGTGCCACCACCGAACTCGCGGCGGGCGGGACCGGCGGTATGAACATCCGGCTGGACCGCGTCCCGCTGCGCGACCACCGGCTCACTCCCGAGGAGATCCTCATGAGTGAGTCGCAGGAGCGCATGATGGCGATCGTCGAGCCGTCGAAGATGGAGGCGTTCCTGGCGGTCTGCGACAAGTGGCAGATCCTGGCGACCGAGATCGGCGAGGTCACCGACGTCACGGCGGAGGAGGCCGCGCGCGGCGGTCGCCTCGTGATGACCTGGCACGGTGAGACCGTGGTGGACATGCCGCCCCGGACCGCCTCCGACGAGGGCCCCGTCTACGAGCGCCCGTACGCGCGCCCCGCCTCGCAGGACGCCCTGCAGGCCGACGACGCCGCCGGCCTGCCCCGCCCCGGAACCGACGCCGAACTGCGCGGACAGCTGCTGCGCGTCCTGGGTGCTCCTGGTGTGGGCGACCCGACGTGGGTCACCCAGCAGTACGACAGCTACGTGCGCGGCGACACGGTGGTGTCCACCCCCCACGACGCCGGGATGATCCGCATCGCCGACGACTCGCACCGGGGCGTGGCCCTGTCCACCGACGGCAACGGCCGCTTCACCCGCCTCGACCCGTACGCGGGCACGCAGCTGGCGTACGCGGAGGCGTACCGCAACGTCGCGGCGACGGGCGCCCGTCCGCTGGCCGTGACCAACTGCCTCAACTTCGGTTCGCCGGAGGACTCCGGGGTCATGTGGCAGTTCGCCGAATCCACCCGGGGGCTGGCCGACGCCTGCCTGCAGCTGGGCACCCCGGTGACCGGTGGAAACGTGAGCTTCTACAACCAGACGGGCGACGTGGCGATCAACCCGACGCCGGTCATCGGCGTGCTCGGCGTGATCGACGACGTGCGGACCCGGCTGCGGACCGCCTTCGCCTCCGAGGGCACGCGGGTGTTCCTGCTGGGCGAGACCCGGCCCGAGTTCGGCGGCTCGGCGTGGGCCGACACGGTCCACTCCCACCTGGGCGGGCTCCCGCCCCGGGTGGACCTGGCCGCCGAGGCCGCACTGGGCGAGGTGCTGGCCGCCGCCGCCGAGCAGGGCCTGGCCGACGCCGCGCACGACCTGTCGGACGGCGGCCTGGGGGTCGCGCTCGCCGAGTCCGCGCTGCGCGGCGGCCAGGGCGTGCGGGTGACCGTGGACGGCGACGCGTTCACGGCCCTGTTCAGCGAGTCCGGAGCCCGTGCGCTCGTCGCGGTGAAGCCGGGCGAGGAGGAGGCGTTCGTCGCCCTCGCCGCCGCGCACGGTGTGCCGGTGGAGCAGATCGGCATGGTCGGCGGCGGTTCCCTGTCGGTCACGCACCCCGGCGGCGCCGTGGAGATCCCGCTGGCCGAGCTCCGCGAGTCCTACGAGCAGACCCTGCCCGCCCTGATGAGCGGCGTGTAGTCACGGTTGCGCGAAGCGGGGACGCCCTTGCCGGGGGCGTCCCCGCTTCTGCGTCCCAGCCGGCGGAGCGTGTGGCCGGGCCCCGTCAGCGCATACCGCCCCCTTGCCACAGTCATGCGCATCCCAGGGCTGGCTGACGGCCCCCCGAAATGACTGTCGTGGAGGTCCGTCCCAGAGGCGGGAACCGGTGAGGCCGGCGCGGGAGCCCGGGGTAGGACTGGTGGGGGAGGTGGTTCCGCATGCGGCGGGGCAGGTTGAAGGGGCCGCTCGGCAGCCCCGAGCGCCCGGCGAGTGCGTTGGGGTTCCGGCTGGTCCTTGCCGTGTTCGGCGTCGTGGTGATGCTGGTCGGCCTGGTCCTGGCGTTCGTCTGGAACGCCGACGCGTGGCTGGTCGTCCTGTTCGGCGCCGGGTCCGTCGGCACCTGCGTGAACGTGTACTGGGTCAACCGGCGCCTGAGGTACGAGCGACCGCGCGGCTGACGGTCGGCCCGTGTTCGGTGAGCAGAGCCCAGGCGGGGTGGCCGTTTTCAGCCGAACCTGTCCGCGACCCCTGGCGGTGGGTGTGGCGGCCCTGGTCGTGACCGTCCAGGCGATGCGTTCCACGACTCCTGCAAGCAGCTCTGGTGGGGCCGCCTCCGGCGCGCCGGACGCGACCAACACGGTCCACGGCGATGTCTCGGGCACGGCCGTGCCGACCCGCGGGGCCCGCGCACCCCCGGTGGTGGCCGCCATGCCCACCCGCACGGCCGCACCCCCATTCAGAGAGTGACGCACGTCACTATGACGGAGGGTTGAGTGTGCCGTAGCGGCACAGCGTTGTGTAGACATCAGACGAACACGGACGAAGGGAACGAGATGGCCCCCGCTGACCAGACCGACCACGTTCACACCGACACGCCCACCGCCGCACCCCTCACCTCTCGGAAGGACGCCGTGACCATGACCGAGGACCACCGCACCCACGAGAGCGTCGAGAGCCCCGAGCAGCCGGTGGACACCAAGCAGGCCGTCATGGACGGACTGGGCGGGGTGTCGGGGATGGTCTACACGGCCCTGCCGGTGGTGGCCTTCGCCATGGCCGTGCCGTTCCTGTCACTGCCCGCCGCGATCGGCGCGGCGATCGCGATCGCCGCCGGCCTGGCGGTGTTCCGGATGTGGCGCGGGGAGAAGCTGATGTCCGCACTGGGCGGGGTGTTCGGCGTGGTGGCCGCGGGCGGGGTGTCCGCGATGACGGGGTCGGCCAACGACTTCTTCCTCATCGGGATCTGGGCCTCCTTCGCCGGAGCGGTGATCACGCTCCTCTCGCTCCTGGTGCGCCGCCCGCTGACGGGTGTCATCTGGAACGCGATGCACGGCGGCACCCACCCCTGGCGCGAGGACCGTCCCACCCTGCTGGTGCACGACCTGGCCACCCTCGCGGTGACCGCGGTCTTCGCGGGCCGGTTCATCGTCCGCCAGTGGCTCTACGTCGCCGACTCCACCGCCGGGCTCGCGATCGCCGACACCGTGACCGGCTTCCCGCTGACCGCGCTGGCCGCCGTAGCCGTCATCTGGGCCTTCCGCCGCTCCACCAAGCGCCTGGTCACGACCCCCGCCCAGGACTGACCCCCACGGGGGGCACCGAACCGCCGATCCCCGCCGCGCATGCCGAGACCCTCGGCACGCACGGCGGGGATCGCCCGTGTCAGGGGTACCTGACCGCCCAGTTCGGTGGGGACGGCCTGGCCGGCCGGAACGGCACGGCCCTACACCGACCGCCCACCCGACCGCAGAGCGTCCGAGCCGAGCGTGGGGATCCACCGCTGGATCCTGCCGTCATCCTCCCCGCCCCCTCAGCGGCCCGCGCTGCCCTCCGGGATCCAGGATTCCCAGACGTCGCGGTTCTCGTGCACCCAGATCTCGGCGGCCTCCTCGGAGTCGAGCCCCTCGTCGGCGATCATCCGGGCGACATCGTTCTGCTGCCCGTTGGTCCACGTCCAGTTGTCGAGGAACCGGTACGAGGGTTCGTCCGCCTCCACGAACCCGGCCCGGAAGATCTTGTTCATGTCGTAGAGCGGGTAGTCGCAGGGCACCCACTCCAGGTCGTCGTCGCATCCGGGCTCCCACGGGGGGAAGTCGACGCGGACCAGCTCCAGCTCCTCCTGGAGCCACTGCGGGTCGTAGAAGTAGAAGAGCACCGGCTCCTCGTCGGCGTAACGCCGCCGCACCTCGGTGATCTGCGAGGCCTCCGACCCGGCGAAGACGATCTCCAGGTCCAGGTCGAACGCGTTGATCATCCCCTGGTCCTGGGTGACGAACCCGGGGGCACCGCCCAGGAACTCGCCCGCCTCACCGGTCTCGGCGGTCCGGAAGATGTCGGTGTGCTCCCTCAGCCCGTCCGGCGTGGTGATCTCCGGGTACTCGTCCACCACGTAGCCGGGGACGTACCAGCCGATACCGCCGACGTTGCCGTTGGGGCCGCCGTCGACCACGGTGCCGTTGCCCTCCGGGCCGTAGAGCTCCATGAGGTCCTCGTGGCCCCAGTTCTCCACGATCACGTCCAGCACGCCCTGGTCCAGTGCCTGCCACGACGGCTGCTCGTCCGTCCGGATCAGCTGGACCTCGTAATCCATCTCCTCACGGAGGATGTACGCCAGCACCTCCGCGCTGGCCTCGTAGCCCACCCAGCCGTTCAGGGCCATGCGGACGACGCCGGGGTCCCGGGCGATCTGGTCGGTGCGTACCGCGCACGAGCTCACCGCCACCAGGGCCAGGCCGACCGCGAGGACCCTCACCAGGACACTCCGGCGTCCCGGGACGCCGGGGGTTCCCGACCCGAACGGCGCGCGGACACGGGCGAGGAGCGGGCTCCACGCATACTGTCTAGGCACGGGGTGCCCTCCTTCCCTGCGTCAGACGGTCCAGGAACAGGCCCAGGCAGACGATCGCCAGACCCGAGGCCAGACCGAGGCCGAGCTGGTTCTGCGCCAGACCGAACACCACGTCGAAGCCGAGCGAACCGGCACCCACGAGGGCGCCCATCACCACCATGGACAGCACCAGGATGATCCCCTGGTTGACGGCGAGCAGCATCGAGCCGCGCGCCATCGGCAGTTCCACCTTGGTGAGCAGCTGCCACTTGGTGGACCCCTGGGAGCGGGCCGCCTCCAGCGTCGAGGCCGGTACGCCCCGGATGCCGTCGTTGACCAGTCGGATCACCGCGGGCAGGGCGAAGATGACCGCCGCCACCAGGGCCGGCACACGGCCGATCGTGAAGAGTGCGACCGCCGGGATCAGGTACACGAACGGCGGCAGGGTCTGCATGGCGTCGAGGACCGGCTTGAGGATCGCGGCGAACACGTCGTTGCGGGACATCAGCACACCGACCACCACGCCGAGCGCGATGGTGAGCACGGACGCCACGAGCACCTGCGAGAGCGTGTCCATGGCGTTGTTCCACACGCCCAGCAGGCCCACCCCCACGAACGCCGATCCGGACACGAGGGCCGGACCCGCTCCGGAGAAGATCCACGCCAGGGCAGCCGCGGCGAGCGTCACCAGCCACCAGGGCGACCCGGTCAGGAGCGCGCTCAACGGGCTCAGCACCCAGTCGAGGATCCACGTGCCCAGGGCGGCGGTGGTGGGGCCGATCGCACCCTGGATGGCGTCGTAGGCGGCGTTGACCGGGGCGGCGAGGTCGACGGACACCTCTCGCGGCCAGCCCTCCACTCCCATCAGCCGCGCCACCACGACCACGGCGACCGTCAGGAGGAGCCCGCCGGCGAGAAGCGGCAGCCCGAGCCGCTCGGGGACGTGCGGGGCGCGCGCACCGTGGCCGACCGCGCCCGTCACCCGGTCCAGGGCGATGGCGAGCATGACGATCGCCAGGCCCGCCTGGAACGCCTGGCCGACGTTCACCTTGGCGAGTGCCTGGAAGATCGCGTCGCCCAGGCCGCCCGCGCCGATGACCGAGGCGATCACGACCATGGACACGGCGAGCATGATGGTCTGGTTGACGCCGAGCAGGATGGTGCTCTTGGCCATGGGCAGCTGCACCTTGGAGAGGACCTGCCACGGTGTGGACCCCAGCGACATCGTCGCCTCGACCGCGCCCTTGGGCACCTCGCGGATCGCCAGCGCCGTGATCCGGACGGCGGGCGGGATCGCGTACACGGCGGTCACCACCGCGGCGGCCGGGTTGCCGATACCGAACAGCAGCACGAACGGCAGCAGGTACGCGAACGCCGGCATGATCTGCATGAAGTCCAGCACCGGGCGGATACCCCGGTAGAACCGCTCGCTGCGCCCGGCGAGGATGCCGAGCGGGATGCCGAACAGCAGGGCGATGAACACCGACGTGATGATCAGCGCCAGGGTGGTCATCGACTCGTTCCACAGCCCGGTGAGCGCGAACACCCCGAACGTGACGAGCACCAGGACCGCCACGCGCCACCCGGCGACCCGCCAGGCCGCGAGCACCCCGAGGACGGTCACGCCCGGCCAGGTGAGGAAGTCCAGGAACTGGTTGATCAGCACGACGGCCGACCCCAGCCCCACGGACACGTAGTTGAAGAAGTACAGGAACAGCGGGCTGTCGTTGCGGTTGACGACGATCCACCCGTACACGCCGTCGAGCCACGCCATGAAGGTGTCGCCGACCCCGGTGGGGAAGGCGCCCGCCCACGCGGGGCCGCCCAGCGCGCGGGTCACCCAGTAGCCGGCCACGAGGACGGCGACGACCAGGAGGGCCTGCGCCCACACGTTCCGCAGGAAGGACGGTCCGCCGTTTCCGGCGCCGCCCACGGCGGGCGCCCCGGCCCCGGCGGGTCCGGTCATAGCAGCCATGTCACCCACCGCTCCCGGTCGGGGCGGGGCCCTCGTGTCCGCCGGGCGCGCCGTCGTCGAGATCGGCGACGTGGCTCGCCGACGCCGGGTCGGTGGCCCCGTCGGACAGCTCCTCCGAGGTCTCCCCCTCGATGGCGGCTGCCGCCGCGGCGTTCTCCAGCTGGTCCTCGGCGATGGCGCGCAGCACGTCGTCGCGGCCCACGTAGCCCAGGAGGGCGTCGCCCTCCACGACCCGGACGGGTGCGGTGCTCGCGGCGAGCATCGGCAGGACCTCCGCGAGGACGGTGCCGGGCTCGGTGGTCGGGCCGTCCGTGCGCTCCCCCGGGAAGGGCTCGCGCATCAGCCACCGGGCGGTCAGCACGGTGGTGCGGGCGACGTCGGAGGTGAAGTCGGCGACGTAGGCGTTGGCCGGCCGCCCCACCACCTCCTCCGGCGTTCCGACCTGGACGAGTTCCCCGTCGCGCATGATGGCGATGCGGTCGCCCAGCTTGAGCGCCTCCTGGAGGTCGTGTGTGATGAACACGGAGGTCTTGTGCAGCTCCTCCTTGAGCCGCAGCACCTCGTTCTGCATGTCCCTGCGGATCAGCGGGTCCAGGGCGCTGAAGGGTTCGTCGAACAGCAGCACCTGCGGTTCGACGGCGAGCGCGCGGGCCAGGCCGACCCGCTGCTGCATGCCTCCGGAGAGTTCGCCCGGCCGGGAGTTCTCGTAACCGCCCAGGCCGACCATGTCGATCATCTCGCGGGCCCGCGCGTAGCGGTCGGTGCGCGACATCCCCCGCACCTCCAGCCCGTAGGCCACGTTGTCGATGATCTTGCGGTTGGGCAGCAGCCCGAAGTGCTGGAACACCATCGCCATCTTGTGGCGGCGCAGCTCGCGCAGCCGCTGCGGCCCCGCCGCGCCGATGTCCTCACCGTCCAGGAGTACCGCCCCGGAGGTGGGCTCGATCAGCCGGGTCAGGCACCGGATCAGCGTGGACTTGCCCGATCCGGACAGGCCCATGACCACGAAGGTCTCCCCTGGCCGCACGTCGAAGGACACGTCGCGCACCGCCACGGTGCAGCCGGTCTCGTCCCTGATGCGGTCGCGGTCCGCGTGCTCCAGGTCCGTGCCGATGACCTTGTCCGCGTTCTTCCCGAAGATCTTCCACAGGTTGCGCACCGAGAAGGTGACGTCGGAGGCGCCCGTCGGTGGGACGTCCGCCTCTGCTGCCCGCGTGCTCATCGGTTCTCCTCGCTCTCGGCCGAACCGTCCTCGCGGATCAGATCGGCTGCGCGCTCGCCGAGCGCCAGCACCATGACCATGGGGTTGGGGGTCGGAAGGGTCGGGAACACCGACGCGTCGGCGACCCGGAGCCCGCGCAGCCCCCGGACGCGCAGGCGCGGATCGACCACGGCGGTGTCGTCGGCTGCCGCCCCCATGCGGCACGTACCCGCGGGGTGGTAGACCGTGTGGGCGGCGCGGCGGCCGTACTCGGAGAGCTCCTCGTCGGTCCTGACCGCGGGGCCGGGGGCGACCTCGCGTCTGATCCAGGAGCGGAACGGCTCGGTGGCCGCCACCTCGCGGGCGATCTTGAGGCCGTCCACGACGGTCTTCTCGTCGTACCCCTCGGGATCGGTGAAGTACCGGAAGTCCAGAGCGGGCTTGTCCGCGGGGTCGGCGCTGGTGAGGGAGAGCTTGCCGCGCGAGCGCGAGCGGGGGATGTTCGGTGTCATGCACACCGCGTACCCGTCGGGCGGGGACTCATAGCCCAGCCGCTTCGTGTTGTCGTCGAAGGGGATCTGGTAGATGTGGAACATCAGGTCGGGGCGGGGGTCGGTGTCGTCGCGCCGGACGAAGAGGGCCGCGTCGGAGTCCATGACCGTGTTCTGCGGGACCGGCCTGTCGGTCTCCCACATGATGATCGACTCGGGGTGGTCGAGCAGGTTCTCGCCCACGCCCGGCAGGTCGTGGCGGGGTTCGACGCCGACGGCGCGCAGCTCCTCGGCGTTGCCGATGCCCGACAGCATGAGCAGGCGGGGCGTGTCGATGGCCCCGGCGGACAGGATGACCTCGCGGCGGGCGTTCACGGTGATGCGCGTGCCGTCCGATGCCGTGGCGCTCACCCCGGTGGCCCGGTCACCGTCCAGGAGCAGCCGGTCGACCCAGGTCTCCAGCATGACGGTGAGGTTCTCGCGCACGTCCATGATCGGGTGCAGGTAGGCCACCGACGCGGACGAGCGGTGCCCGGTGTAGGGGTCGTAGGCGATGGACAGGAACCCCGCGCCCTCGGCGAAGCCGCCGCCGTGGGAGGTGAGCGCGTTGAAGTCCTCGACGACCGGGACGTCCGCGGCCGTGGCGGCCGAGGACACCCAGTCCTTGACCATGGCGTTGCGGTCCTTCTCCGCGACCGGGACGATGTTGCACTTGATGCGGTCGGCGTAGGACTGCACCGTGGCGTTGTCCCAGCCCTCCGCGCCCGCCGCGACCCAGTCGTCCAGGTCCTCGGCGAACGGCCGGAAGCTGATGAGCGTGTTGTGCGAGGAGCACCCGCCGAGCACACGGGCCCGGGAGTGCAGGATGTGGGAGTTGCCGCGCGGCTGCTCGACGGTCGTGTACTGCATGTCGAGGTCGCCGCCGAGGACGCTCAGCCAGTCGCGGAGGCGGAGCACGTGCTCAAGGTCGCGGTCGTCCGGTCCGCCCTCGATGAGGCACACGGTGGTGCCGGGGTCCTCGGTGAGACGGTGGGCGATCACCGATCCCGCGGTGCCGCCGCCGACGATCACGTAGTCGAACGTGGATGCGGTTGTGGCCACGGTCTGCTTCCTCTCGTTGTCTCTGGCCCGGGGGATGCCGGGGGAACAGACCTGTCGGGGTTCTGGCGTGGTGTGGGTGCGGAGCGGGGCTCCGCGGCAGTGGTGGGAGGGTCCGCCGGCCCGGAGGACGGAACCGCGCCGGCGGACGGCCTGGCCCCCGGGCAGCCGGGGGCCGGGTGTTCTCAGCCGAACCAGCGCTGCGGTTCGGGGGCCAGGTTGCGGTAGACGTGCTTGGCCTCGCGGTACTCGTCCAGGCCCGCCGGGCCCAGCTCCCTGCCGATGCCGCTGCGGCCGAAGCCGCCCCACTCCGCGCCGGGGAAGTAGGGGCCGTAGTCGTTGATCCAGACGGTGCCGTGACGCAGGGCCGCCGCGACGCGCTCGCCGCGGCCGGTGTCGTCGGTCCACACGCCGCCGGAGAGCCCGTAGTCGGTGTCGTTGCCGAGTTCGACCGCCTGCTTCTCGGTCTCGAACCGTTCCACGGTCACGACGGGGCCGAACACCTCGGTCTGGACGATGTCCATGGAGCGGTCGCAGTCCACGAACACGGTGGGCCGGTAGAAGTAGCCGTCGGCGAGGCCGGGCCCGTCGGGCCTCCTGCCCCCGGCGATGATCCGGGCCCCCTCCTCGACCCCGCGCGCGACGGCGGCCTCGACCTTGGCACGGTGTTCGGCCGAGACCAGAGGACCGCAGCGCACCCCCTGGTCCTGTCCCCGGCCGATGCGGATGGCGTCGGCGCGGCGGGCGAGTTCGGTGGTGAAGGCGGCGTGGATGTCGTTGTGCACGATGAGCCGCGCACCGGCGGAGCACACCTGGCCGGAGTGGAAGAACGCGGCGCTGAGCGCGTAGTCCACGGCGGTGTCCAGGTCCACGTCCGGGAAGATGATGTTCGGGTTCTTGCCGCCCAGTTCCAGGGCGATCTTCTTGACCGTCTCGGAGGCCGCCGCCATGATCCGCCGACCGGTGGCCAGGCCGCCGGTGAAGGAGACCAGGTCGACGTCGGGGTGCTCGGAGAGCGGGGCGCCCGCGTCGGGGCCGCTGCCCGTGACCAGGTTGACCACACCTGCGGGGACTCCCGCCTCGGTGGTGAGTTCGACCAGCTTGGCGGTGGTGACGGGGGTGATCTCGCTGGGTTTGACCACCATGGTGTTGCCCGCCGCGAGGGCCGGAGCCATCTTCCAGGCGAGTTGGAGCAGCGGGTAGTTCCAGGGGGTGATCATGCCGCAGACGCCGACTGGCTCGTAGACGACCTTGCTGTGCACCCCCTCGGGCGCGGACACGAGACGGCCGGCGTCCTTGTCGGCGAGACCGGCGTAGTAGCGGAAGACGTTGGTGACGTCGTCGACGTCGATCCCGCCCTCCTCGATGGTCTTGCCCGTGTCGAGGGACTCCATGACCGCGATGTCCGCGCGGTCGCGTTGGAGCAGGTCGGCGATACGGCCGAGGACGGCTCCCCTCTCCTCGGCGGAGGTGCGGCGCCATTCGCCGGTGTCGAAGGCACGCCGTGCCGCGGCGATGGCGTCCTCGGAGTCGGCGCGTCCGCCTTCGCTGACGATGGTCAGGACGGAGGCGTCCGCCGGGTCCAGGATCTCCCGGACCCGGCCGTTCCGCGCCGCCCGCCACTCGCCGTCGATGTACAGGCTGGTGGCCGTCGCCGAGCCCGGTTCGGACAGGTACGGCGCGGACGGCAGGGTTGCGTAGGGTTCATTCACGGGTCCGGTTTGCCCAAGATCGGTAGTCACAAACAGCCTCGTCTCATAAGACGCGCACGTCACAACGTCCCCGCAAGCCCGACCGGTCCGGAAGAACTCCTCAGCCCGCCGGAGCGGCCGTCGGCACGCCTCACGTCACACGCAGGCAGAAAACTACTCTGAGTGACGGCGATCCTTCGCAAGAACACCCTCCCCTGGGGAATATCGGGCGGAGACTTTGACGTACATTTAGGTGTACCTAAGTGGGTTCGTCCGCACCTCGGCGCTCTCACCACACGGCCCGCACCGGAGCCGCGCCCGACCGCGCAACCCGTGAGGAAGCATGCTGCTCGAACAGGAACGCCGCGACCTCTGCCTGACCGCCCGCGCCCTCGCCGGCGGCTCCGGCTCCGCCCCCGGTGCGTCGGGAACCGTCAGCGTCCGCAGCGGCGACCTCGTGGTGGTCACGCCCCACGGAGTGCCCCTCGACCAGGTCCAGCCCGCCGACTGCCCGGTGATGTCGCTCGACGACCGCGTCCTGGAGGGGCTCCGCGAGCCCGCTGCCGAGGCCACCCTGCACCTGGCCGTGCACCGCCGCGCGGCCGAGGGAGGACGCGACGTGACGGCCGTCGCGAACGCGTTCACCGCCGACACCGTCGCGGTGTCCTCCGTCCTCGCCGAACTGCCGCCGATCCACCACCGCGCCGCCGCCTTGGGCGGGGCGATCACCGTGACCCCCTACACGACCTACGGCGGCGGTGAGATCGGCGACTTCGCCGCCAAGGCCCTCAAGGGCCGCGACGCCGCCCTGCTCGCCCACCACGGCGGGCTCGCCCTGGGTCGCGACCTGGTGCACGCCCTGGAGAACCTCCGCCTGCTCGACTGGCTGTGCGCGGCCTACATCAGGGCCCGCCAGATCGGCGAGCCCCGCGTGCTCTCGGAGGACGAGCTGGCCCAGGTGCGCCGACGCGACGCCTACGGGTGGGCCGGCCCCGACATCTGGTAGCCGCGCCCGGGTCCTCGGGGCGGGTCCTCCGGCCCGCCGGGCCGGAGGACCCGCCCGTGCGCCGACGTCACGCCCTCGCCCCGTCCGTGTCGTCGGGGACGTCGTCGGGCTGCGTCCAGGCCAGGTAGCAGACCGGCACCGCCGAGTGGACCAGGAGGATCACCCAGAGCAGGGGCGTCACGAGCTGGGACGGAAAGACCACGGACTCGGGCGAGAACGTCGTTCCGAGGGCGATCGTGGCGAAGGCGACGCCGAGGAGCACCCCCGTGAAGCGGTGTCCGACCTGCGTGGCGCGGTCCATCTCGACGCGCTGGCGCTCGTCCAGGTTCCGGTGCCCGGAGGAGGCGTACGTGGCCAGGCCCAGTTGCGTGTTCACGATCGCCATGGCGCACATGAGCACGAGTACGAGGGGTAGCAGGACGGCGACGGCCAACGTCGTCCCACCGTACGAGGGCAGGACGGCGAGCAGTACCGCGCCGGCCGGGACCATCGCCACGAGCAGCGCCGTGTAGCGGCGTCGTCTGGCCCGGGAGGCCCAGAAACGCCGGAGTCGCGGGTTCATGCTCTTGGCGTGCGACCTGTCCTGGTGGTCCTCGATCATGCCGCTGATGGACACGGGTACCGCCTTTCTGTGTCGGGTTCGGATCGGGTGCGTCGGCTACTGGCCGATACGGGGGAAGGGCTCGGTGGAGAAGACGACCTCCACCGGGACCTCGAAGTAGCGGGCGATGCGCAGCGCCAGGTGGAGACTGGGGCTGTACTCACCCCGTTCCAGGTAGCCGACCGTCTGGTAGTGCACACCCAGCGCCTCGGCCAGCTGCCGCCGGGACACGTCCCGCTCGGCCCGCAGCATCGCGATCCGGTTGTGGATGGTCTCGGTGTTCGCGGCCGCCGCCCTGGGGCGGCGCCCGTTCGTGCCTGTCCCGTTGTCAGTGGGCACGCCTCATCTCCCTCTCCCCCGCCTTCCGCACCGGTGGTCCGTGCTCATGACACTGCTTCCTTTCGTCCTGCTTCTACTGCCATTGATAGCACATGTACTACATATTGATGTAGGGGGAGGACGGCACAGCGAAGGATCTCCGGGCTCGCGAACCGGGGAGGGGCAGGGTTCGGAGCGGCGGTGGCGGTGCGACCGCGGTCGTGCGGGGTGAGCGGCACGCGGGGAAACCCGGTACGGGTACTCAGTGACTCGCCGCCCGGAGACGCCACAATGGTGTGGACGACCAGACCCGGCCGGTGGGAGGCCCCATGCGTTGCAGCTACATCAGGCTCCTCGTCAACGACTTCGAGGCCTGTTTCCGCTTCTACTCCGACGTGCTCCACCTCCCCGTCCTGTGGGGGGACGAGACGGGCCGCTACGCCGAGTTCGACGTGGAGTCGGGGACCCGGCTCGCCATCAACCAGCGCGAGGTGATGGCCGAGGCCCTGGAGACCGACACCGCCGACCCCGCCCTCCCCCACCAGGACCGGCTCGCCGTGGTCTTCCAGGTGGACGACGTCGACGCGACAGCCGCCAAGCTGGTCGCGGACGGCGCCCGCCAGGTGATGGAGCCGCGGAACTGGACGGCGTGGGGGGTGCGCGCGTCCCACTTCCGCGACCCCGACGGCTACCTGTTGGAGATCAACCAGCCGCTGGTGCCGGACCTCGGCGTCTGACCCCCGGCGCCTGGTCCCCCCGGACGGAGCTGTGCCCGGAACCCTCAGCGCCCGAGGTGCTCCACCAGCAGCTCGTTGACCCGGTCCGCGCGCTCCACCCCGAGAAGGTGCGCGGCGCCGGTGACCACCTCGAACCGGGCATCGGCGATCCCGTCGGCGAGCCTGCGGCCGTGGCCGGGCGGCAGGAGCGGGTCGTGGGCGGCCGACACGACCAGGGTCGGCACCCGCACGGCGGAGACCAGGTGCCGCTGGTCCACCTTCGCGACCGCGTCGCACACCGAGGCGAACCCACCCGGGTCGAGCCTGCCGAAGTCCTCGGTGAACCTGGCCACGACCTCCGGCCGATCCTCACCCATGTCGGGGGTGAACCAGGGCCGGACCACGTCGGCGGTCACCGACTCCAGCCCGACCTCCCGCACCCGCGAGGCGATCCGGTCCCACCGGTGCGTGGCGGGCGTTCGCGGCGCCGCCGCCAGCAGCGCAAGGCGGTCCAGGCTCCGCGGCGAGTTCGCCGCGATCCACACCAGCAATGAGGCCCCCAGGCCCGCGCCGGCGGCCGACACCGTCTGGAACCCCCTGTCCTCCAGGACGGCGAGCAGGTCCAGGGCGAGGTCCGCCACGGTGTACGGCCCCGCGGGCGCCGGGGAGGAGCCGTGCCCCCGGTGGTTGACCCTCAGGACCTGGTGGTCGCGGGTGAGCTCCGGCATCTGCGGTTCCCAGACCGACATCGTCGTGCCGAAGGGCGGCACCAGCAGCACGACGGGCGCGTGCCTGGGACCGTCGAGTCGGTACTGGAGCGGGATCAAGGCCATGGAACCTCCGAGTCGCCAGAACGCCAGGTTATCCGGTGACCTCTCGGAGGTTCCAGGAAAGCCCGGAGCCCCGTGTGGAGTGGAGGACAGTAGCTGGCCTCCATGCTTCGTAGAGTCGTGACCACGAGCTTCGGAACGACGGAAAGCGGTAGTCATGATGGTGACGGCGACAAGCACGAGGACGAACGTCGAGAGCGCTTCCCTCCTGCGGTCCCTGGCGGAACAGCGCGGCTTCCTCCGGGTCACGCTCGCGGGACTCGACGACGAACAGGCCTCGCGCCGCACCACGGTGAGCGAGCTGACCCTCGGCGGCCTGGTCAAGCACGTGACGCAGACGGAGCGCAACTGGGTCACCTTCATCCGGGAGGGGGCCCCGGCCACGACCACGGACTACGAGGACCCGTCCACCTGGCAGGAGCACGCGGACAGCTTCCGGTTGCTGGACGGCGAGACCCTGGCCGGCGCCCTGGAGGACTACGAGCGAGCGGCCGAGGAGACGGAGCGGGTGGTGGCCGACCTGCCCGACCTGGAGGTCTCGCACCTGCTCCCTGCCGCGCCGTGGTTCCCCGAGGGCGCCTCCTGGTCGGCACGGGACGTGCTGCTGCACATCCTCCGCGAGACCGCGCAGCACTGCGGCCACGCCGACATCATCCGGGAGGGCCTGGACGGCCAGCGCACCATGGGCTGACCCGGGCCCCGCACCGGAGCCGGACACACGGCGAGCCGTTTCACGACGATGTACATGACGCATGCTGGTCATGCACATCACCGTGAAAAGGAGTCCGGCACGAGCCCGACCCGGGCCGACATCGACGACGAGGCCCTGCGTGAGGCCATGAGGCCCTCCGGCGCCCCGGCCAAGAAGGAGACGGTCGACCCCGCCCCCGGAAAAAGGCGGCGAGGGTCGCTCCCGCATCCCGGGACGCCCTGAGGCCGGAGGGCAGTACCGGGCGGGGTGGCGACGGCGGGGCACCTGAGACGAGACCAGCTCGGACGTCCCACCGTCGCCAATCTGTACATTTTTCTGTACAGTTGAGAGATGGCGATTCTTGAGCACACCCAGGAGATCAGCGTCACCGATGCGGCAAGACGCGGTGTCGCCGGCATCGTCCACGACGCCGAACAGGGAACCGAGATCATCGTGACCCGCCGGCGCGAACCGGTCGCGGCCGTGGTCGCGTTCTGCCGACTCGCCGAACTGGAGCAGGCCGAGGCGGACCTCAGGGACCTCGCCCTGGTCATGGCACGAGAGCTCACCGACGGCGGGCGACGGACCTCCATGGACGATGTGCTGGCCGCCTTCGGGCACAGTCGGGCCTCACTCGAAGAACTCCCCGAGGACTGATGGCCGAGATCACCTTCACCGACGCCGCCATCGACGACCTGCGGCGGATCGGCCCGGACGCTGTGCCCAAGGTCCTGAAGAAGGTCCTGCTACTGGAGGAGAACCCGGAGGCGGGCCATCCCCTGGGAGGGGAGCTCACGGGGTTCCGCAAGCTGGTCGTCGGGCGCAACACCTGGCGTGTCGTGTACCGCGTCACCGATGACAAGAGCGTGGAGATCTGCGAGATCTGGGCCGTGGGAGCACAGGCGGACGCCCAGGTCTACTCCGAGGCCTCCCGACGGGCACGGGAGGCCTCGGACGACTCCCCCATAGCCCGGCGGCTCGCCACCGTCCTCGAACACCTCAGCAGAGGGGCCGGGCCGGTGACCCCCGAACCGCCGCCCCGGCGGGATCCGGTCCCGGACTGGCTGGCCGACCGCCTGATCCACACCGTCGGAATGCCTCCCGAGAAAGTGGCCGCCCTCGACCTGGAACAAGCCGTCGACCTCTGGGCCGACTTCCGCATCCGCCCTCACTGACCACGGCGGCCCGGGTATCGCCACGCCCTGACCCGGGAAC
>NZ_JBHXQY010000098.1:0-24524 GCF_042716955.1 Nocardiopsis sp. NPDC058631
CCGGGGACGCGGGCTCCGCGGCGGTGTGGGCCGCCGTGACGGCTCCGCGGTCAGTCCAGGGGCGGGCGCAGGCGCGTGACGAACTTGTAGCGGTCGCCGCGGTACAGCGACCGCACCCACTCCACCGGATGGCCGTCCCCGTCGAAGCTGTGCTGGCAGTGCAGTACCAGGGGCAGGCCGACGTCCACGCCGAGCAGCCGTGCCTCGTTGGGGGTCGCCAGGACCGTCTCGATCGACGCCTCCGCCTCGGCCAGGGACACGTCGTAGGCGCTCGCCAGTGCCTCGTACAGCGACGCGTACCGGTCCAGCTGGCGCCGAAGGCCCGGGAAGCGCCGGGCGGCGAGGTGGGCGGTCTCCACGGCCATCGGCTCCCCATTGGCCAGGCGCAGCCGCTCGATGCGCAGCACGCGCCCGCCCGAGCGGATCGCGAGGAGTTCGGCGAGCTGGTCGTCGGCGTTGATGTAGCTCACGTCCAGGATGCGCGTCGCCGGGTGCAGCCCGTGCGCGCGCATCTCCTGGGTGTAGCTGGTGAGCTGGAGCACCTGGGCGACCTTCGGCTTGGCCACGAACGTGCCCTTGCCCTGGATGCGGAGGAGGCGGCCCTCCACGACCATCTCGGTCAGCGCCTGGCGCACCGTCGTCCGGGACGTACCGAACTGGGTCGCCAGCGCCCGCTCCGGGGGGACCGGGTTGCCCGCGGGCATCGCCTCGATCAGCTCCAGGAGCTGCTTCTTCACCTGGTAGTACTTCGGCACCCGGGGGTTGCCGTCCAGTATGCGCTGACCAGTCATCAGTCTCCTCCGCCGCGTCCCGCGCTTGCCGCACACATCCCCCCGGTGTGGTCGATGCAGCGGGCGGGCGACCGCCGATTGGTGTGGACCACTGGTCGAGTGCGTACCTCTTGAGTATGCACGCCTTCATGGGATGATTTGTGAGTGCCTCACCTCAGTGATCTCATCTGGCGACACACGTCACTCAAACAAGCGGACCTGGAATGGATCCACTCCCTGGTCTCGGACTGGCAGCTCCTGGCGGACCTGTCCTTCGCGGACCTCGTCCTGTGGGTGCGCCTGCGCGAGGACGACGGCTGGGTGGCGGTCGCCCAGATGCGCCCCACCACCGGTCCGACCGCCTTTCAGGACGACCTCGTCGAGGCGGTCCTCCTGGACGACATGACGGATGTCACGTCGAGGACGGCCCCGCGTGCGGTCGGCCGCAGGGCCCTCATCGACCGCGCCTGGGCGGAGGGCCGGATCTGTCGCGACGGTGATCCGGACTGGTCGGGCGGGGTCCCGGTGCGCGAGGAGACCATCCCGGTACGCCGGGAGGGCAACCTCATCGGCGTCATCCAGCGCAGCACCAACCTGAGTTCCGCGCGCACGCCCAGCCGCCTGGAGCTGACCTACCTCCAGAGCGCGGGTGACCTGGCGCAGATGATCGCCGAGGGGGCGTTCCCGTTCAGCGACCAGGGGCCGCTGATGGTGCGCTCCCCGCGCGTGGGCGACGGACTCCTGCGGCTGGACCAGAACGGCGAGGTGGTCTACGCCAGCCCCAACGCCCTGTCGGCCTACCGGAGGCTCGGGCTGGCCGCCGACCTCGTGGGCGCGCGCCTGGACCGCACGACGCTGGAGCTGGCCGCGACGGGGGAGGCCAGGGACGAGGCCCTCACGTACACCGCCAGCGGCCGGGCCCCGCAGGAGGCGGAGGTGGAGACGCGCGGGGTCACCGTGCAGCTGCGCGCCATCCCGCTGGTCATCGACGGGGTGCGTATCGGCGCGCTGGTGATGGTCCGCGACGTCACGGAGCTGCGGCGCCGCGAGCGCGAGCTGATGACCAAGGACGCCACCATCCGGGAGATCCACCACCGGGTCAAGAACAACCTCCAGACGGTGGCCGCCCTGCTGCGGCTCCAGTCCCGGCGCCTGGACGTGCCCGAGGCCAGGGCGGCGTTGGACGAGGCGGTGGGCCGGGTCGGATCCATCGCCATCGTGCACGAGATGCTCTCGCACACCCCGGACGAGGTCGTGAACTTCGACGACATCGCCGACCGGGTGATCCAGATGGCGGCGGAGGTCTCCTCCACGGGGGGCACGGTGGTCCCGCGCCGGGTCGGCGGGTTCGGCCTGTTGAACGCCCTGGTGGCGACGCCGCTGTCGATGGTGCTCGCCGAACTCGTGCAGAACGCCGTGGAGCACGGTCTGGAGCAGGGGCCGGGGCGGATCGAGGTGCGGGTGCGCCGGTTCGACGCCGAGCCCGCCTACCCCGGTTCGGGGAGCCTGGAGCTGGCGGTGTCCGACGACGGCGGGGGCCTGCCCCTGGACTTCGACCTGGAGGGCACCACGAGTCTGGGCCTGCAGATCGTGCGGACCCTCATCGTCGGTGAACTGGGGGGAACCCTGGCGATCAAGCCGATGGAGAGCGGTGGGACCGAGGTCGCCATCAGCCTTCCGCTGGAGCGCGAGGAGGGCGAGGTGCCCTAGATGTGGTGACCTGAGAGGTGCGTCCCGGGGGGCGCGGCGCGGCCCCCGCCGCGCCGCGGGGACCTCTCGTGCTTCCCGTGCTCGCACGGGGCGCGTCGTCCCTCGGGACGTGCCTCCCGTGGCGGGTTCCGCCGCGGGGGTTTCGCCTGTGTCACCGGAGGGGGTGGGCCGGTGCAGCGGTGTACCGCCGGTGCCGTGGGTGCGGCGGGAGGTGGGGGGTCAGCTGCGGACCATGGAGCGGTGCGAGGAGCCGCGGCGCTTCTTGAGCAGGCGGCGCTCGTCCTCGCTGGTGCCGCCCCAGACGCCGCCGTCCTGGCCGCTCTCCAGCGCCCACTTCAGACAGGCGGAGCTGACGGGGCAGCGCTGGCAGACCGTCTTCGCTTCCTCGATCTGGGTCAGTGCGGGGCCGAAATTGCCGATGGGGAAGAAGAGTTCAGGGTCTTCGTCACGGCAGGCTGCGTCATGGCGCCAGTCCATGCGGTCCACTCCTCACGGTGAGGCGATCGTGGCTTGTGAAGCTTTTCACGATCGTGCGCGTTCGCGGATTGTGCGAAGGGCGCCCGATGGATGGGTTCCATCGGAGGATGTCCAGGCCGAGGTGGTTCAGGTTTCACCCCACGGCCATGTGGGAAGCGCCCAAATTAACTCGCCCGTAACTCGCGGCGATATCTTGAGCGTGACAGGCTTCCCCTGGCCGTGCAAGAGGTCCCGAGGCCGAAGGTCCTGATCGGTGTGTCAGGTGCGTCACAGTGCTTGCGAATGGTCTCTACCGGCGCAATTAACAGATGATTCGTAATGCCTTCGGTACAGAGTGGAAGTTGACCTGTTCTCGCTCTCCCAGGTATTCGCCGTCGATTTGGAACGCCCTGGGGTGCGACGACGAGATGCGGAGAGAGTCCTGGTCATGCCACGTGGCGTAGCCGTCACCGCGCGCCGGAAGCCCTTTGGGGAAGAACATTTGGGAAAGTACCCAGCCGGTGATCGCATGAGACGAGTGCGTGAGGGCGAAAGCGTCCAGCCCCAGCTCGAAACGGGAGGCCGGCGTCGGCTGAAGGGGGAGGGTGCCCGCGTACGTCCACGGTGTGGTGTTCGTGACGAGCGCGAAATACACCTCTTCGAGGGTCCTTCCGCGGCTGACCACGCTTAGTGACGGATCGCGGATATCACCCTGGAAGAAGAGCTTTACCGCGACTTCCGCGTAGAGGGCCGGAGTGGCCTTACGGCCGTTCGCGCGCTCGTGTTCCACCTGCTGGACCACATCGGCGTCCCACCCGAATCCAGCACAGAAAGTGAAGTAGCGGTCGTCCCGATCGCTGGTGATCCGGCCGAGGTTGATCTCCCGCTCGCGTCCCGCCCGGATCGCTTCGAGCACCGCTCCGGTCGCCTCGACCGGATCGCCGGGCACACCGAGGGCACGGATGAAGACGTTGGCGCTGCCGCCGGGGATCACCGCGTAGCGTGGTCGCCTGAGCCCTTCCGGAGTGGACAGGAGACCGTTGACCACCTCGTTGACGGTGCCGTCGCCGCCGAGACTCAACACCAGCTCGTGGCCGTCGGCCGCGGCCTCGCGGGCCAGGGTGACGGCGTGGTCGCGGTACTCGGTCTCGGCGACGGTGATGTCCAGTTCCGAGGCCAGGGCGCCCAGGATCACCTCACGGGTTCGTGACGTGGTCGTGGTCGCCTGGGGGTTCACGATGAATAGGGCGCGCACACACTCAGTGTAGGCGTTCCGGGGGCGCGGAACCCGCCGTACCCCGCAACGGTTACTTGTGGGTATCCACCGCGGCGCCGTGTTCCGCCCGGGGTACCGTGCGCCGGACGCGCAACACCAGGGCCGGGAGGCGGTCCGCCGGGAGCGCGTATAGGCTCGTCGGGTGTCTTCTCGTCCCGTCACCGTCGTCGTCGCAGCAGCGCTGGAGGCCCTGATCGGGCTGGCCGCGGCGGCAGGCGGACTCTACAGTCTCGCCACCGCCGTCACCGGGCGCGCCGGCGACCTCACCAACGCGATCCCCCTGGCCGTACTGGGGCTGGGCGTCGGCGCGCTGCTGGTGTTCGTCGCGCGCGGGCTCTGGCAGCTCAAGGAATGGGCGCGTACGCCGGTGTTCGTCACGCAGCTCTTCCTCGCGGTGGTGTCCTACTACATGTTCACCAGCGAGCAGTACGCGATCGGGGCGGCGCTCCTGGGCGTGGCCGTGTGCGCCGCCGCAGCGGTGCTGTCGCCGCCGACGACCGCGGTGCTCTTCCCCGAGGACCGGGGGAAGTAGCTCCGCGGCCGCCTACGGCGTACCGTCGTGCGGTCAGTCGTCCGTGGTCAGCGCCTGGCGCAGCTGCGCCAGGGTCCGTGCCAGCAGACGGGACACGTGCATCTGCGAGATCCCCAGCTCCTGGGCGATCTGTGACTGTGTCATGTTGCCGAAGAAGCGCAACAGCAGGATGCGCTTCTCCCGCGGCGGGAGCTGCTCCAGGAGGGGCTTGAGCGACTCCCGGTACTCCACTCCCTCCAGGGACTCGTCCACGATGCCCAGCGAGTCGGCCACCGCGGGGGCGTCCTCGTCGCCGCTGTCGGGAGCGTCCAGCGACACCGTCGAGTAGGCGTTGGCGGACTCCAGGCCCTCCAACACCTCCTCCTCGGTCATCTGGAGGTGGACGGCGAGCTCCGCGACGGTCGGGGAGCGCCCCTCCCGCTGCGAGAGGTCGCCGACCGCCTTGGTCAGTGAGAGCTTGAGCTCCTGGAGACGGCGGGGAACCCGCACAGCCCAGCCCTTGTCACGGAAGTGCCGTTTGATCTCACCGACGATCGTCGGGGTCGCGTAGGTGGAGAACTCCACCCCGCGTTCCAGGTCGAACCGGTCGATGGACTTGATCAGCCCGATCGTGGCCACCTGGGTGAGGTCGTCCAGCCACTCGCCGCGATTCCTGAAACGGCGTGCCAGGTACTCCACCAAGGGCAGGTGGAGCTCCACCAGTTCGTCGCGGATCCGGCGGCGCTCGTCGGAGTCCGCGTCGAGTTCGTTAAGGCGCTCGAACAACAGTCTCGCCCGCGCCCGGTCGGGCACCGCGTGTTCGGTCTTCGCTGTCAGAGCGGGCCCCCTTTCGCTCACGCCGGCTCCAGGGTGCCGCGGCGCTTGTACAGGACGATGTAGACGCGGTCGTCCGGTCCGGCCCCCGAGTCGACCTCGCCCGCCAGGGCGGACAGAACGGTCCACGCGAAGGTGTCGCGGGCGGGAAGGCGTCCGTCGGCGGTGAGTACCGAGACGGAGATGCGCATTCCCTCGGGGGTGAGTTCGAATTCCGTGGTCAGTTCTGTGCCGGGCAACGCCTGGGAGAGGAGCATCGCGCAGGCCTCGTCGACACCGATCCTCAGGTCCTCGATCTCGTCGAGGGTGAAGTCGAGTCGCGCGGCCAGGCCGGCTGTCGCCGTACGCAAGACGGACAGATAGGCGCTGTCCGCAGGCATGTTGACGGTGACAGCGTCCCTGACGCCAATGGCGTCGGCCGTGGGCACAGCGGTTTCTTCGGTCACGTCCCTCCTTCGGGGGGCGAGGTTGCCGCTTGAAAGCAATGTATCTCGTTTCACCCTGCCACCGACGCAGGGAGAACGGATCGTGTCCGTCGGATCCGGTCCGAACACAAGACGATCGGCCCTTCTCAGGTCCGGGCGGACCCCAGGGCGGCCAGCGCGTCGCCGTCCAGGCGGCGGACCGTCCACCCGTTCATGGGCCGGGAGCCGAGCGACTCGTAGAAGCGGATCGAGGGCTCGTTCCAGTCGAGCACCGACCACTCCATGCGCGAGTAGCCGCGTTCCACACAGATCTCCGCCAGGTTCCGGAGCAGGGCCAGGCCGTGGCCCTCGCCGCGTGCCTCCCGGCGGACGTAGAGGTCCTCCAGGTAGATGCCGTGCTTGCCGGTCCAGGTGGAGTAGTTGCGGAACCAGAGCGCGAACCCGACGGCGCCGCGGTCCTCGCCGAGGCCCTCCGCCACGTGTGCGAACACCGACGCGTCCGGGCCGAAGAGCGCGGTACGGAGGTCGCCTTCGGTGGCGACGGCCGCCTCGGGCTCCTTCTCGTACTCGGCGAGCTCCCGGATCATCTGGTGGATGACCGGGACGTCATCCGGTCGGGCTGGACGGATCATGGGATCACCTGGGTCGCGGATCGGCGGACACTGTCCCTCCCAGGATATGCGCTGGGACGGGAGGAACTCGTGGGTCGCCCGCGCGGCCCGGGACGGAGCGGGCCCGCCGGGGGCCGGGCGGGAGCCGACAGGGGTGTCGGACGCCGGGGCCGCCCGCTCTCAGGGGCGGTGGGCGACCACGCGTTCGACGAGCCCCAGGAGGAGGCGGTCGTGGTGGCCGATCTCGAACCCGACCTCGGAGGCGACCTCCCTGGGCAGACGGCGGGGGTTCTCACGTCGCCGTTCCACGAGCCGTCCGGGCAGGCGCGCGTACTCGATGTGGTCGACCATCAGCAGCCTGCCGCCCGGCACCAGGACGCGGTACATCTCCGCCAGGGCGCGCTGCTGGTCCGGGACGGAGCACAGCGCCAGCGTGCACAGGACGGTGCCGAAGGTCTGGTCGGGGAAGTCCAGGTCCTGGGGGTCGCCCTCGACGAGGCGAGCGGGCATCCCCAGCTCGTCGGCCCTGTTGCGGGCGTCGGCGAGCATTCCGGGATCCGGGTCGATCCCGGTGAACTGGACCTGGGGCGGGTAGTGGGGCAGGTTCCGGCCCGTGCCCACCGCCACCTCCAGGGTGTGCCCCCGCGCCCCGGCGCACAGGATCTCGCGGGTCCGGCGCATGGCCGGGCTCTGAAAACGCCGTTCGTGGTCGTGGTGGGCGGTCGGCCCCTCCCCGCGCGTGCGACCGTGCTCCGTGCGCGAATCCATGTCTCCCCCTGGCAGCGGCGCCTACACCATGACTCTGGGGTCCCTGCGGTCTCCGGGTCAAGGGGGAGGGGGGAGCGTTCCCGGCCGGTTCCGGCCTTCTCGTTACAAGACGGACCTCTTGGACCTGTCGAGCGAAACGTGCCGAAACGCGCCGGGCGCCCCGCACCACCGTGCGGGGCGCCCGTGGAAGGCCGTCGGTTCCAGATCGTTGACGGGAGTTTCCTGAAACTCCCGTCAACGATTTAGAGCACCTTGGACAGGAAGGCCTGGGTGCGCTCGTGCCGGGGGTGGGAGAGCACCTCGGAGGGCACCCCCGACTCCACCACCACCCCGTCGTCCATGAACACCAGGGAGTCGCCGACCTCGCGGGCGAAACCCATCTCGTGGGTGACGACCACCATGGTCATGCCGCCCCTGGCCAAGTCCCGCATGACGTCCAGGACCTCGCCGACCAGTTCCGGGTCGAGGGCGCTGGTGGGCTCGTCGAACAGCATGAGGGACGGTTCCATGGCCAGCGCGCGGGCGATCGCCACGCGCTGCTGCTGGCCGCCGGAGAGCTGGTCCGGGTAGGCGTCGGCCTTGTCCGGCAGGCCCACCCGCTCCAGGAGTTCCAGGGCCTTGGCCGTCGCCTCCGCCCGGGGGACCTTCTTCACCTGGACCGGGGCCTCGATGATGTTGCCGACGACGCTCAGGTGCGGGAACAGGTTGAACCGCTGGAAGACCATCCCGATGTCGCTGCGCTGGGTGGCGATCTCGTTGTCGCGCAGCTCGTACAGGCGGCCGCGCTTTTGCCGGTACCCCATCAGCTCGCCGTTGACCCACAGCCGCCCGGCGGAGAGCTTCTCCAGGTGGTTGATGCAGCGGAGGAAGGTCGACTTGCCCGACCCGGACGGGCCGATGATGCACATGACCTCACCGCGCGTGACCTGGAGGTCGATGCCCTTGAGGACCTCCAGCCGACCGAAGCTCTTGTGCACGTTGTCGGCCACCACGAGCGCGTCGGCGGGCAGTTCGGCACCCTCCGCGGTCTCGATGACGTGGTCGCTGCTCTGTTCGCTCATCAGTGGGCCCCTCCGACGACGCGGCCACGGATGCCGCCGTACTGTCCCGGGTTGAACTTGCGCTCGATGAAGTACTGGCCGACCATCAGCACGCTGGTGATGGCCAGGTACCACAGGCAGGCGGCGATCAGCATCGGGAAGATCTGGTAGGTCCGGGATCCGATGGCCTGGAGCTGGTAGAAGAGCTCGATGGTCACCGGTACGTACGCCAGGAGCGCCGTGTCCTTGAGCATGGCGATGGTCTCGTTGCCCGTGGGCGGGATGACGACCCGCATCGCCTGCGGCAGGGTGATCCGCCGCATGATCTTGCCGCGGCCCATGCCGAGGGCCTGGGCGGCCTCGGTCTGCCCCTTGTCGACCGACTGGAGCCCGGCGCGGATGATCTCGGCCATGTAGGCGCCCTCGGACAGCGACAGGGCGAGGAGGCCCGCCATGTAGCCGCTCAGGAGGGTGCGGGTGTCGAACTCGAAGAAGCGGGCGTCGCCCTCCAGGCCGAGCCACGGCATCCAGTAGTTGTCGAACGGGAGGCCGATCGCGATCGTCGTGTACAGGATGGCCAGGTTGCCGAACAGCACCGCCAGCACCAGGCGGGGCACGCCGCGGAAGAACCAGGTGTACAGCCAGGAGACCGACACCAGGACCGGGTTGCCGGAGAGCCGCATCACGGCGAGGAGGATGCCGAGGACGATGCCGATGAGCATCGACAGCACGGTGGCGCTGATGGTCACCCACACGCCCCGGACCACCGGGTCCGAGAACATGTGGTCCACCATGAACGGCCAGTTGAACGCGTCGTTCGTGAACAGCATGTGCACGAACATGGCGGCGAGGACCAGGATGACCGCCGCGGCGACCCACCGCTCCGGGTAGCGGACGGGGACGGCTGTGACGGGCTCGGTCGAGCGGCCCGGGGTCGGATTCGGCGACCCCGGGCCGCTCACCGGTTCGGTCGGTGAGGACACAGGTCAGTCTTTCGCTCGGTGGATGTCTGCGGTGGTGCGCCCCTACAGTTCGGGGTTCACCTCGGCGGTCTCCATGACACCGGCCTCGACACCCCACTCGCCGAGGACCTCGTCGTAGGTGCCGTCCTCGATGATGGAGTTGAAGGCCGCGGCGACGGCTTCGGCGAGCTCCTCGTTGTCCTTGTGGGCGAGGATGCCGTAGGGGGCGGCGTCGTACTGCTCGCCGATGAACTCCAGGACGCCGTCGCCGGTCTGCTCCAGCGCGTAGGCGGCGGTGGGCATGTCGGCGAGGGAGGCGTCGTTGACCCCGGAGACGACGGTCTCGGTCGCGAGCGGCTGGTTCTCGAACTTCTGGATGGTGATGGCGTCCTCACCGGCCTCGACACAGGCCTCGCTGCGCGCCTCGATGTCGGCGTCGTGCGTGGTGTCGGACTGCACCGCGATCCGCATGCCGCAGGCGTTGTCGGGGTCGATGTCCTGGGGGTTGCCCGTCTGGGCGAACCACTGGGTGCCCGAGGAGAAGTAGCTCACCATGTTGACCTGCTCCATGCGCTCCCCGGTGACGGTGAACGAGGACGAGCCCAGGTCGTAGGTCCCGGTGTCGACACCGATGATGATGGAGTCGAAGGCGGTCGGCACCCACTCCGACTCCAGTCCGAGCTTGCCCAGGGCCGCGGTGAGGAGGTCCACGTTGAAGCCGAGGACCGTCTCGCCGTCCTCGTCCAGGAACTCTCCGGGCGGGTAGGAGGCCTCGACGCCGATCGTGACGCTGCCGGCCTCGGCGATGTCCTCGGGTACCAGCGCGGCGAGCTCCTCGTCCACCTCGACGGAGGGGGCCTCGGGCGTGGCCTCCTCCTCCGAGGCGCCGCCGTCCCCACCGCACGCGGTCAGGGCCAGGACGCCGGCGACGGACAGGGCGCCGAGGGCGAGGGGCGCGGAGTGGGGCTTCAGCAGGGCCATCGTGAGGTCTCCTTCGGAGCACTGAGTGCCTGGTCGGAGGCGGGTTCGTGACCCCACCGCCCGAGCCAAAACGACATTGAGAGCATTGTCCGACAAAAGCTGATAAGTCGGTGCCGTCCTATCGTGCCGACCCGCGATTTTCCTGCGGTCACCGTTGTGAGAGGATTGCGTAACGGGTCATCCCCGTGAGAGGCGACCGCGCAGTACTCGCATAAGAGTCCGGCGAAGAACGACTCCCCCCGGCGACACCACCGGTCATGGCCGACCGGCGTCGTGGGAGAGCTCCCCTGGCACCTTCACTTCTTCGCGCGCGGTCCGCACCATTGCCGAGGTCCGCCCCCGTCATGGCCGACGGCCGGGCGTACACGCATACCGAGGGGTTTGAGTCATGACGACCATTTCGCGTACCCAGCACCAGCATTCCCACCTCGACGAGGACCCCGCCTTCGCGCTGCACCGCGGAGGCAAGCTCCACATCTCCTCCTCCGTCGACGTGCACGACCACGAGGGGCTCTCCCTCGCCTACACCCCCGGCGTCGCCCGTGTCTGCGACGCCATCGCCGAGACCCCCGAGCTCGTCGAGACCTACACCTGGAAGAGCAACCTCGTCGCCGTCGTCACCGACGGCACCGCCGTGCTGGGCCTGGGGGACATCGGCCCCGAGGCCTCCCTGCCCGTCATGGAGGGCAAGTCACTGCTGTTCAAGCAGTTCGGTGACGTCGACTCCGTGCCGATCGCACTGGGCTGCACCGGTGTCGACGAGATCGTCGAGACCGTCGTCCGGATGGCCCCCTCCTTCGGAGGGATCAACCTGGAGGACATCGCCGCCCCCCGCTGCTTCGAGATCGAGCGCAAGCTCCGCGAGCGCCTCGACATCCCCGTCTTCCACGACGACCAGCACGGTACCGCGATCGTCACGGTCGCCGCGCTGCACAACGCCGCGCGCCTGACCGGCCGCACCCTCGCGGACCTGCGCGTCGTGGTCTCCGGGGCGGGGTCCGCCGGTGTCGCCGTCACCAAGATGCTCATCGACGGCGGGATCGGTGACATCGCCGTCGCCGACTCCAAGGGCATGATCCACGACGGCCGTGAGGGCCTGAACCCGGTCAAGCAGCAGCTCGCCGGGATCAGCAACAAGGCGGGACTGCGCGGCTCCATCGAGAGCGCCCTGGCCGGGGCCGACGTGTTCATCGGCCTGTCCTCCGGTGAGGTCCCGGAGCCGGTCGTGGCCACCATGGCCGACGACGCGATCATCTTCGCGATGGCCAACCCCAACCCCGAGATCCACCCGGACGTCGCCCGCAAGTACGCGAGCGTCGTCGCCACCGGGCGCAGCGACTTCCCGAACCAGATCAACAACGTCCTGGCCTTCCCCGGCGTGTTCCGGGGGGCGTTCGACGCCCGTGCCACGGACATCACCGAGAACATGAAGCTGGCCGCCGCCGAGGCGCTCGCCGGACTCGTCGGCGACGACCTGTCCGCCGACTACGTCATCCCCAGCCCCTTCGACGCCCGGGTGGTCCCGGCGGTTTCCGCCGCCGTCGCCGCCCAGGCCCGTGAGGACGGGGTCGTCCGCGCCTAGCGGTACGACGGGGCCCCGCGTGACGGAGGCCACCCGCGCCTCCGAGGGGGCCGAACACGACAGGGACCCGGCAGGCGCGCCCCCGCGACGCCTCCGGGTCCCTTCGTCCGACTACCTCGTGCTGTCCGTGCCGTTGCCGTCGGACGCCGGACCGCTGTCGGGTCCCGCGGTCTCGTCCGGGCCCCCGGCATCGGCTTCGCCGACCGCCTCGCTCCAGGGGTCCGCCGCCGTCCCGGAGGGGGCGGGTCGGGTTCTGGGCCCGTCCCCGGGGGCGGTTTCCTGCCCACCCGGTTCGGCGGGGGCCCCGGGACCGGCGGAGTCTCCACCGGACGGCGGCTCCGCGTCCGCCGCGGCGCCCTCCCCGTTCCCCGGCCCCGCGGAGTCCTCCCGGGGCGGACCCCAGTGCCTCGCGTCCCTGCGGATCACCTCGACCGTGTCGTCCAGGATGCGCCGGAGGTCGTGCGCGGCGGCCTCACCGACGTGCCCCGCCTCGCGGACCACGTCGCGCACCCGGTCACCGAAGTCGCGCAGCGCCTGGTCGAACTCCGGCTCTCCGTGCGGGCGGCCGAATTCGCCGCGTCCCCACACGGCGCCGAAAGCGCCGAAGCCCTGGGCGAAGCGCTCCCACTCGCGGGCCCAGCGCGAACCGTCCTCGCAGCCCTGGCCGCCGCTGCGGTCGCCCTCGCCGCCGGCCGTTCCGGACGCGTCCCCGGACCGCTCACCGGGGGCCTTCGCCCCCTGGCCGGAGGGCTCGGCGCCCCCGTCTGCGGGGGGCGTCCCGGGTCCGCCCCGGTCTCCTCCGGCAGGGGCGGACCCGGCGGGCGGCTCCGGGCGGCGCGCACCGCCCGCGGAGAACTTCAACTCCTCGCGCAGCGAGCTGATGGTGGCGCGCACGTCCTGCTTGACGGCCCGCGCGACGTCACGGACGGAGTCGGTGATCTCCTGCTCCAGGTCGTCCAGGTCGCCGCTGCGCCCGCGCAGCTCCGCGCGGCCCTTGTCGGTGAGGCGGTAGACCTTCCGGCCGCCCTCCTCGGTGTGGGTGACCAGGCCCTCCTCCTCCAACCGCGCCAGACGCGGGTAGATGGTGCCGGGGGAGGGCGAGTACACCCCGAGGAAGCGGTCGCGGAGCAGGCTGATGATCTCGTAGCCGTGCCGCGGGCTCTCGTCCAGCAGCTTGAGCAGGTAGAGCCGTAGCCTGCCGTGGCCGAAGATGGTGCTCATTCAGGCCCCCTCGGGGATCGCGGCCGGTGCCTCGGGCGCGCGCCGCAGCAGCGCCGTCCGACCCGACGCGGAGTTGACGGTGATGGAGGCGGGGTCGACACCGCTGCCGATCTTGCCGCTGAGGACCGTCCTGGCCGTGGCCGTGCGCCGGTCCAGACCGAAGTCGGAGTTGACCGGCGAGGTCGAGGTGCGCAGTTCGACGGTCGCCGAGGTGTCGGAGGGAACCCGCAGGGCGATCTCCCCGGACACCGAGTTGAGCCGTACCCGTCCGGCGGGGCAGATGTCGGTGTCGGCGAGCAGCTGGCCGGAGACGGTCTTGGCGCTCAGGGCGGAGAGCCGTCCTCCCGCCACCGCGAGCTGGCCGCTGACGCTGTTGAACTTGAGGGAGCCGCTGGCGCCCCGCACGGCGGTGTTGCCCGAGACGGTGGCGATGTCGGTCTCCCCCGCGGCCTCGTCGATGGTGATCTCGCCGGAGGCGGTCCGCAGCTGGCTGCGGCCGCTGATCCCCGCGGCCACGATGGGCGCGGTGGCCGTGGTGACCTCCACGGGGCAGTCGCGCGGAACGCGCAGGTTGACGGTCGCCCTGCGGTGCTGCACCTGCTTGTAGGTGGAGAGTTGCATCGGGCGGAGCCGGTCCAGGAAGCCGTGCCCGGTGAGGTCCTCGTACTGGATGGTGAGGATGCCCGCCTCCTGGGTGACCAGGAGGGGCTCGCCGACGATGTCGGTGATTTCGAAGGTGGCCGGGTCGTCGGTGGGCAGGATGTTGACGTGACCGCCGATGATCCGGACCCGCAACGCGACGATGCCGTCCAGGGTGTGGGTCATCGGCCTGTCGATGGTCCAACGCGCCATCGTGTGTTCCCTTCGCTTGCTCTGTGGCTTCACGATATGTCGCGAGTGGGGAGAACTCAAGATATGTCGCGTAGTTTCGGGGGTGGTTCAGGGCGGCCTCGGGGTTCACCCCGAGCCGGACCCGCACCCGGGTCGGGGGCGGCTCGGCTGGGTCCGTACGGACCGCCGGTCCGATCGGACCGCGCACGACCTGGAGGAACCGAGAACGCGCCCTCTCCCGGACTCCGCCGCAGGCCGGCCCCCGCAGGGACGGGAAAGGGGCCCAGGTCGTCATGACCTGGGCCCCTCACGTCCCACCGCTCTCACGGAGGGCGGTGCCTACTCCTCGTCCTCGTCGTCCAACCGGGCCAGCCAGGTGGCCAGCCGGTCGACCGGCGTCTCGAACTCGGGGTGGATGTCGGTGAACACCCGCAGCTGCTCGGCGAGCCAGGCGAAGCTGACCTCCTCCTCGCCGCGGCGGCTCTCCAACTCCTCGATCCCGCGATCGGTGTAGTACACGCTCGGTCCCGTCGTCAGTCGGCGGGCGGGAACACCGTGTCCACCAGGGCACGCTGCTCGGCCTCGTGGCGCTTGGCCGAACCGGCCGCGGGCGCGGAGGAGGCCGGACGCGAGATCCGGGTGAACGGACGGTCGAGCTGCTCGGAGAAGACCAGCGCGACGAAGGGCCACGGGCCCATGTTCGCCGGCTCCTCCTGCACCCACAGGACCTCGCCCGCGTTGGGGTAGGCCTTGAGCTGCTCGCGGATCTCCTCGATCGGCAGCGGGTAGAGCCGCTCCGCCCGGATGATGGCCGTGTGCTTGTCACCGCTCTTGCGGCGTGCCGCGTCCAGGTCGTAGTAGATCTTCCCGGAGCACAGCACCACGCGGCGCACCTTCTCGGGTGCGATCGAGTCGTCCGTGATCAGCGGCTGGAAGTAGCCCGACGTGAAGTCCGCCGTGGCCGACGTGGCGGCCTTCAGGCGCAGCAGCGACTTGGGCGTGAACACCACCAACGGGCGCTGGAACGGCGACTTGGCCTGCCAGCGCAGCAGGTGGAAGTAGCTCGCCGGGGTCGACGGCATCGCGACGGTCATGTTCTCCTGCGCGCACTGCTGGAGGAACCGCTCGATACGGGCGGACGAGTGGTCCGGCCCCTGGCCCTCGTAGCCGTGCGGCAGCAGCAGGGTCACGCTGGAGCGCTGGCCCCACTTCTGCTCGCCCGCGCTGATGTACTCGTCGATCACGGTCTGGGCGCCGTTGACGAAGTCGCCGAACTGCGCCTCCCACATCACCAGCGCGTCCGGGCGGGTCAGCGAGTAGCCGTACTCGAATCCCAGCGCCGCGTACTCGCTCAGCAGCGAGTCGTGCGCGTGGAAACGGCTGGTCCCCTCGTCGAACCGCTTGAGCGGCGTGTAGGTCTCGCCCGTGTCGCGGTCCATGAGCGTGGCGTGCCGCTGACCGAAGGTGCCGCGACGGCTGTCCTGGCCGATCAGGCGGATCGGGTGGCCGTCGAGCAGCACACCGCCGAAGGCCAGCAGCTCACCGGTCGCCCAGTCGATGGCGTCGGTCTCGACCATCGTCGCGCGGCGGGTCAGCTGGGGCGCCAGCCGCGGGTGCGGCGTGAAGCCCTCGGGCAGTGACACCTGGGTGTCGATGATCCGCTTGACTGTCTCGTCGCTGATCGCCGTCTCCACGGCGGAGTGGTCCAGACGGCCCTCGGTGAACACCTCGGGCTTGACCACGGCGCCCGGCTCGACCGGCCTCTTCTCGACCTCGCGGGTCTCGGTGAAGGCCCGTTCGAGCTCGGTCTGGTAGTCGCGCAGGGCCGACTCCGCCTCCTCCACGGTGATGTCCCCGCGGCCGATGAGGGCCTCGGTGAACAGCTTCCGGGTGGAGCGCTTGGCGTCGATGACGTCGTACATCAGCGGCTGGGTGAACGCGGGGTTGTCGCCCTCGTTGTGACCGCGGCGCCGGTAGCAGACCAGGTCGATCACGACGTCCTTGTTGAACGCCTGACGGTACGCGAAGGCCAGGTGCGCGACCCGGACCACGGCCTCGGGGTCGTCCCCGTTGACGTGGAAGATCGGCGCCTGCACCATGCGCGCCACGTCCGTGGCGTACACGCTGGAGCGGCTGTCGGCCGGGGAGGTGGTGAAGCCCACCTGGTTGTTCACGATGACGTGCACCGTGCCGCCGGTCCGGTAGCCGCGCAGCTGCGACAGGTTCAGCGTCTCGGCGACCACGCCCTGTCCGGCGAACGCGGCGTCGCCGTGGATCAGGATCGGCAGCACCGTGAAGCCGTGGGGGCCCTTGTTGAGGACGTCCTGCTTGGCGCGGACGATGCCCTCGGCGACCGGGTCGACGGTCTCCAGGTGGGACGGGTTCGCGGCCAGCGAGATCTGGATCTTGTCGCCCTCGCGGGTCTCGAAGACGCCCTCGGTACCCAGGTGGTACTTGACGTCGCCCGAGCCGTGCGCGCTGCGCGGGTCCATGTTGCCCTCGAACTCGCCGAAGATCTGCCCGTACGACTTGCCGCAGATGTTGGCGAGCACGTTCAGGCGTCCGCGGTGGGCCATGCCGATGACGGCCTCGTCCAGCTCGGCCCTGGCCGCCCGCGAGATCACGCCGTCCAGCAGCGGGATCAGCGACTCCCCGCCTTCGAGCGAGAAGCGCTTCTGACCCACGTACTTGGTCTGGAGGAAGGTCTCGAACGCCTCGGCGCTGTTGAGCCTGTGCAGGATGTGCAGCTGCTCGTCGCGGTCGAGCTTCTCGTGCTCGCGCTCGACGTGCGACTGGATCCACTCCCGCTCCTCCGGGCTCTGGATGTGCATGTACTCGATACCCACCGTGCGGCAGTAGGTGTCGCGCAGCACGCCCAGCACGTTGCGGAGCTTCATGACCTGCTTGCCGCCGAAGCCCCCGGTGGGGAACTCGCGGTCCAGGTCCCACAGGGTGAGTCCGTGCTCCAGCACGTCCAGGTCGGGGTGCTTGCGCTGCTCGTGGTCCAGCGGGTTGGTGTCGGCCATGAGGTGGCCGCGCACGCGGTACGCGTGGATGAGCTCCTGGACGCGGGTGGTCTTGTCGAGCTGCGTCGCCTTGTTGACGTGGATGTCCTGCACCCAGCGCACCGGCTCGTACGGGATCCGCAGCGAGTTGAAGATCTCGTCGTAGAAGCCGTCCTCGCCCAGGAGCAGCTGGTGGATCCGGCGAAGGAACTCGCCGGACTGCGCGCCCTGGATGATCCGGTGGTCGTAGGTCGACGTGATCGTCATGACCTTGCTGATGCCCAGCTCGCTCAGGGTGTCCTGGGACGCTCCCTGGAACTCCGCCGGGTACTCCATCGCGCCGACGGCGAGGATGGTGCCCTGGCCGGGCATGAGGCGCGGAACCGAGTGCACGGTGCCGATGCCGCCCGGGTTGGTCAGGCTGATCGTGGTGCCCTGGAAGTCGGGCACCCCCAGCTTGTTGGCGCGGGCCTTGCGGACGATGTCCTCGTAGCCGCTCCAGAACTCGTTGAAGTCCATCTCCTCGGAGCCCTTGATGCTGGGCACCACGAGCTGACGGGAACCGTCGGGCTTTTGGAGGTCGATGGCCAGGCCGAAGTTCACGTGCTCGGGCTTGGCCACGCCCGGCTTGCCGTCGACCTCGACGTAGGAGTAGTTCATCTCCGGCATGGCCTTGGCGGCCTTGACCATCGCGTAGCCGATGAGGTGGGTGAAGGAGACCTTCCCACCGCGTCCGCGCCGGAGGTGGTTGTTGATGACGATGCGGTTGTCGAACAGGAGCTTGACCGGCACCGCGCGCACACTCGTCGCGGTGGGCATGGTCAGACTCGACTCCATGTTGGTAGCGGTCCGCGCGGGTGCACCGCGCAGACGCTCCTGCTTGACCTGGAGAGCCTTGTCCTTGCTCGCCTGCTCGGGTGCAGGGGTCGCAGCGGACTTCTTCGGCGCGGGGGCTGCGGGAGCCTTCTGGTCCTGCGTCTTCGCAGTACCCCCACCCTTCACGCCAGCAGTCTCCGCGGGCTTGTAGTCCGCGAAGAAGTTCCACCAGGCCTTGTCAACGGAGTTCGGGTCGTTCAAGTACTTCTGATAAAGCTCCTCGACCAACCACTCGTTGGGACCGAAGTCTGTCAGGGGTTGAGACGCCTCAGACGACACGGCGGAGATCGCCCACTTCCGCAGCTCGCTTGTGAATGTGTATGAAGACGGGTGGCTGCTGGCAAGGCGGGCTCAAAGGAACATGGGAGCATCCCCGCACAGGCGGGAAGCATCTGACCTGGCCAGCACTCGTCGGACACCAGGCTACTTGTACCGGCCTCCTGGCGGGGAACGCGGGCGTTGTCGAAACTAGGAGATAGCTAACAATGTTTCACATCCATGCTGCCCCTACGTGTGAGTAACTAAGCACAGCGTCGTTATTCTGTCTTTTTTGTATGGATATGAGGGGGTTCTGGGATGTGAAGGAGCTGTCCGGCTTCGGCCACCCGGGGTGTGGTGCGTGCCACTACGGGGGCCTTCGGGGGACACGGAACCGACATCGGGGGAGCCGCGTCGGAGTGGGTGCGAGCGGCCGGGCAGGACGGCCGGGTCCCCACCGCCGGCGTTTCCCAGCGGAGGCGGTGGGAACCCGGGCCCGGCCGCGGACCCCTCCCCGCGCACCGGCAGCCCGGCGTCCCGCCCCTTTCTCCGACCCCCACCGGGTGCCGACTGGCGAAACGCCGGTCCGGGCCGCAGAGGATGTACGGATCTGTGCGCTCTCCGGAGTTCTCCCACGCGAGCGGGCCCGCCGTGTCTACGATCACGGTGACGAGCACACCGAGGTCACACCGCGGGGGAGGCCCATGAGGGGGCTGGGGGAACTGGAGGCGGCCATCATGGACGCGCTGTGGCGGTCGGACGAACCGCTCTCGGTGCGCCAGGTCCGCGAGAACATGGTCTACGACCGGGACATCGCCTACACGACCGTCATGACGGTCGCGAACATCCTCTTCCACAAGGCGCTGCTGGACCGGGAGAAGTCCGGGCGCGCCTGGGTGTACTGGCCCAGGGAGACCCACGCCGAGTACACCGCGCGGGTGATGGACGAGGTCCTCAGCGCCGGACCCGACCCGCGCGCCACGCTGCTCAGCTTCGTGGAGCGCTTCAGCGACGAGGACATGGTGCGCTTCCACCAGGTGCTCGGCCAGGTGCGGGGCCGCCGGGGCATCGCCAGCTGACCCTCACCGGCGGCGCACGGAGCGCACGCTGGCGGAGCAGACCGCCGCCAGGGTGGCCAGGAGTGTCAGCGACGCCACCAGCACCAGGGACCGGCCCGCGCCGATCGCCTCCGCGACCGGTCCTATCGCGATCTGCCCGATCGGCATGGCCATGAACGACCCCAGCGCGTCGTAGGAGTACACGCGGGAGAGGCGTTCCTGCGGGACGTTCTCCTGGAGGGAGACCTCCCACGCCACCGTGAACTGCTCCACGGCGATCCCCGCGACGAACATCGCCGCGAACAGGACGGGCAGGGGCGAGGGCCCGGCGAGCGCGAAGAACGGCGCCGTCTGCACGGCGACCAGCGCCGTCCCGAAGAACAGCGCCCTGTGCGGCTGCCAGCGCGCCGCGAACAGGCCGCCGAGCAGCAGTCCCGCGCTGTTGGCCGCCATCAACAGGCCCCACGCGGCGCGCCCGAAGGTCTCGTCGGCGATCCCCGGTCCCAGCACGGACGTGGCCGACGACCAGCCCGCGTTCACGACCGTGAACTGGAGGACGATGATCCACACCCAGGGCCGGGACGTGAACTCGCCCCACCCGTCCCGCAGGTCGCGCAGGAGGCTGCCGGGCTCCGCGCCGTTCCGGACGGTCACGGGCACGCGCACGAACACGAATGCGGCTCCCGCGCAGGCGAACAAGGCCGCGTCGACCCCGATCGCCCAGCCCGCGCCGATCAGGCCGACCACCAGACCGCCCACCGACATGCCGAGGAACAGCCCGCCCCGGACCCCCATGCCCGCGACGGCGTTGGCCTGGCGCAACAGGTCGCCTGGCACGGTCTGCGGGGTCAGTGCGGCGGATGCGGGCATGTTCACGGCCGCGGCGGCGCCGTTCAGCAGGCTCAGCGCGATCATCAGGGGCAGTGACGCCGTCCCCGTCAGCAGGGTCAGCGCGAGGAACCCCTGGGAGAGGGCGGCCAGGACACAGCCCCCCTGGAGCACGAGGACGCGCGGGAGCCGGTCCGCGATGACGCCCCCGAGCAGCAGCAGGGCCACGTTCGCGACGGAGCGCGCGCCGACGACCAGTCCCACCTGGGTCAGGGAACCGGTGACGTCCAGGACCGCGAACGCCAGGGCCACGGACGCCATGCCGTTGCCGACCGCCATCAGGGTCCGGCCCGCCACCAGTCCTCGGAAGGGGGCGTGCCGCAGCGGCGCGGAGATGCCCGCGCCCGGGTCGCCGGTGCGCACCATGGGCCGAGCTCCTCCGGGGTCGTTGCGGTCGACCGACGCATGTTCCCAGCCGCCCCCGTGGCGATCAACCGATTTCTTCGGCCGGGTGCGCCACGGAGGGGCCGCGGAGGACGGTGGCACGGCGCCGGAAGCGGGAGGCGCGGCTCCGCCACTACTCCAGGACCCAGCTGCGGTTCTCGGCGGCCAGCTTCTCGACGAGGGTGGCGCTGTCGTGCTCCTTGGCGAACAGGTGCTCGGGCCGGGTGATGGGCACGATCCACAGCCAGCGCACCGGGTCCCCCTGGAAGGACAGCCCGGAGGTGTCCGGCGGCCGGTGGTCGGGGCGGGTCACCAGGGGTTCGGGGTCCTCCATCAGCAGGACGGCTCCCGCCCCACCGCGCATCCCGCTGTCCTCGGAGTTGTCCAGCCACTTGACCGTGTGACCGGTTCCGAACCAGGTCACCGCCCGCCACGGGAACGCCCCGATCCAGCGGAAGATCCGTGCGGCCCTGTGGGCGGGCATGGTGGTGGCCAGGGCGAGTTCGACGCGCGCGTGCTGGGAGGTGTTGGCCATGTAGCGGTCCAGGGTGGGCATGCGCTGGCCGCACATCCCCACGGTGGACAGGACCGTGAACGGGCGCTCGGCCGTGGGAGGGCGTTCGGACACGCGCAGGAGGGGCGGGTGGCCGTCGGACACGTCCCAGTAGTGGCCGGGCTCGCCGACGCGCCGGTTGAGATGGCCGAGGACGGTGCGCTGCACGCTCCGCCAGGCCCCGGAGGCGCGGCGCCAGTCCCAGTAGGCCTCGGCGTGCACGACCCGGGGCCACAGCTGGCCGCGCACCGAGTCCAGCTCCCAGGCGTAGGCGCTGCGGCCGATGGCCTCACGCGCGTATCCCGGAAGCCCGCTGTCGGCCTCGGCCCAGCCGGGGATGACCGCGAGCAGGCCCTCCTCGTCGACCAGGGCCACGCCGTCGCCCTCCTCGAACCACACGGCCCGCAGGCACGAGGGGTCGAAGCGGGGACGGCCCTGCGGGTGCTTGGTGTACGCCTCCGGCATGAGGGGCGCCTGGCCCTCGTAGAGTCCGCTGGACTCGCTCGTGCGAGGGGCCATCTCGTGGTTGGCCAACCACACCGGGACCCGGATGCGCCCCCGGGCGTCCAGCAGGTAGGCGGCCGTGGTGTGGGAGTCGCACTCGACCACGACACGGCGGCTCTGGTACGGGCTGATCTCGTCGAGCAGGACGTCGATCCCTGTCACCGGCCCTCCAACGCGCCGCTCCCCTGATTGTGGTGGCTGCCGGACGAACAAGTCCGGGCCGTCCGCACAGTGCGTAGAATCGACGTTAGTGCCCTGACAGGCGGAGCTGCACCGCAGCCGCGTATAGGTCGTATAACGACCCGAGCCGCTGCCTCCCGCGCCGGGCCGAGACCACCGACTCCACCGTTACGGACTCCCTATGCCCGCCGAGCTCACCTTTGCCGCCCCGCGCCGTGCCAAACCTCCCCGGCACCTGGCCGACCTCAGCCCCGAGGAGCGGGTCGAGGTCGTCACCGAACTGGGGGAGAAGCCCTTCCGTGCCAAGCAGCTCGCCAAGCACTACTTCGGCGGTCTGGAGTCGGACACCGACGCGATGACCGACCTGCCCGCGGAGTCCCGCGAGCGTCTCGGCGAGGCCCTGCTGCCCACCCTCCTGACCCCGGTCAGGCACGTCACCGCCGACAAGGGCATGACCCGCAAGACCCTGTGGAAGGCGTTCGACGGGGTGCTGTTCGAGTCGGTGCTCATGCGCTACCCCGGCCGCGTCACCCTGTGCATCTCCTCACAGGCCGGCTGCGGCATGAACTGCCCGTTCTGCGCCACCGGCCAGGCGGGCCTGACCCGTAACCTGTCCACGGGCGAGATCGTGGAGCAGGTCGTCTCCAGCGCCCGCGACCTGGCGCGCGGCGAGGTCGCAGGAGGCCCGGGCCGGCTCAGCAACATCGTGTTCATGGGCATGGGCGAGCCCATGGCCAACTACAAGCGCGTCCTCCAGACGGTGCGCCGGATCACCGACCCGGTCCCCGACGGCCTGGGCATCTCCCAGCGCGGGGTGACGGTGTCGACGGTCGGCCTGGTGCCCGCGATCAACAAGCTCATCGACGAGAGGATGCAGGTCCGCCTCGCGATCTCCCTGCACGCCCCCGACGACGAGCTGCGGGACGAGCTGGTGCCCGTCAACAACCGCTGGAAGGTCGACGAGGTCCTGGACTCCGCCTGGCGCTACGCCGGGACCACGGGTCGGCGGGTGTCCATCGAGTACGCGCTCATCAAGGACATCAACGACCAGGCGTGGCGGGCGGACATGCTCGGCAAGCTCCTCAAGGGCCACCTGGTGCACGTCAACCTCATCCCGCTCAACCCCACTCCCGGTTCCAAGTGGACGGCGTCGCGGCCGGAGGACGAGCGCGAGTTCGTCCGACGGCTCCAGGCGCACGGGGTGTCGGTCACGGTCCGCGACACACGCGGCCAGGAGATCGACGGGGCCTGCGGGCAGCTCGCGGCGGCCGAGAACTGACCGGGGGCCGGCCCGGGGCCGGGGGCTCCACGTGATCGAGACGGCTCTGGCCTTCGTGGTCGCCCTCGTCTCCGGGGCCGTCCCGGTGCTCAGCATCGAGATCTACCTGGTGGGCGCCGTCGTCGCGATGGACGACGGCGCCCTCGTCGCGATGGCCGCCGCCGCGGGACTGGGGCAGACCCTCGGCAAGCTGCCCTACTACTACGTGGGCCGAGGCACGATCGCCGTGCCTTGGATGCGTCGCAGGGCGCAGACCCCCGGCAAGTGGGCGGAGCGCGCGGAGGGGTGGCGGCGCAAGGCCGAGGACCGGCCGCTCTGGGGCGCCGGGCTGGTGGCGGTGAGCTCCTTCGCCAGCGTTCCCCCGTTCATGGTGGTGTCGGTACTCGCAGGGGTCGTGCGGATGCACGTCGTGCTGTTCTCCGCGGTCACCTTCGTGACCCGGACCGCGAGGTTCCTCATCGTCGTGTTCGCCCCCGCTTGGGCGATGTCCTTCCTGCCCTGACCGGCGGCGGGACCGCGGGGAGGCCGAGGCTCAGACGGTGCCGAGCACCCGGTCGGCGAGGCGGACGAACGCGGCGACCGTCCCGGGCCCGTGGGTGAGCAGCGCGTCGTCGTGGTCGGCCCCGGCCACCACGACCTCCTCGAAGAGCTCCGCACTGGCGTCGGCGACCGCCGCGCTCTGCTCCGGCGGCACGATCCGGTCCCCGTCGCTGAGGACGACGGTCGTGGGGACGTCGATCTCCTCGACGGTCTCCCGCACGGGATAGGTGTCCCACAGCAGCGTCCGCACGGGCAGGTAGGGGTAGTGGTGGGTGCCCGTGTCGGCCAGGGAGCTGAACGGTGAGCGCAGGAACAGCCCCGCCGGAGGGCGTTCCGATGCCAGGGCGGTGACGACCGCGGCCCCGAGGCTCTCACCGAAGTAGAGGGTCCTCTCCGGAGCGTGCCCGTGCAGGGCGAGGGCGTCGGCGGCGGCGCGCGCGTCCATGGCCAGGCCCTGCTCCGACGGGCTGCCGGGGTTGCCTCCGTAGCCGCGGTAGTCGAACAGCAGGACCGCGAAGCCCTCCCCCGACAGCGCGCGTGCCAGCGGGGCGCGGCTCTCCCGGTTCCCGGCGTTGCCGCTGGCGACCAGGACCGCCGCGTCACGGTCCGCGCCGCGCGCGGGTACGAGCCAGGCCCCGAGTTCCAGGCCGTCCTCGGTGGTCAGGAGCACGTCCTCCGCCCCGGGGATCACAGTGTCGGCGGGCGGCGGCGTGCCGCCGAGGGGCACGTAGACCAACGACCTCTGGGCACCCCACAGCAGCCCGCCGAGCAGGACGGCCGTCGTCGCGACGACGGCCGCCACGACGGCGGCGCGAAAGAGGGGATGGCGTCGGCGTAGTCCCCCACCTGTCATGGGTGCTCCCTTCGAGGGGCCTCCTCCTCGCATTGTCCACCAGGGTGCCCGGCCCCGGAAGGGCGTTCCGGCCGGGTGCTCCGCCCGAACCCGCGGGGGAGGGCGGGGGCCCCCGGGGGGGGGGCGGGCACACCGTGGGCCTCTACCCGCGGGGGCGACCCCCCCCGG